>CAILVY010000050.1 GCA_903837785.1 Candidatus Hydrogenedentota bacterium | reverse complement strand
CTCGCGGGCCGTGCGCTTGCGGTAGTTGTCGAACTCCGCGCGGAGCCGCAGCATCTGATCCTGCAGCGCATCGCGTTCGGCAACCCGCGCTTCGAGTTCCCGGGCGATTGCCGCGGCCAAATCTTCGGCCGGCACGGCTTCGGCTTCTGCGCTGCCGTCGCTCGCGGCCAATTCAATCTCGTCCGATTCTGTCTGATTCACGTCTTGTTCCATTGACTGCACAACCGTCTTTCTGCTCCGCTCTGCGTTTCCGCTTCCGCTTCCTACCCGCCAAGACGGGTGAGTATTCGGCTGACCATCGTGGCCGTATAATCCACAATGGCGGTGAGCCGCTGATAGGGCATGCGGCGCGGGCCCAACACGCCGATCGCCCCGACGGCACGGCCGTCCAGATGATACGGCGAGGCAATCACGCTGATGCCTTCCAATCCCTTTTCATGCAGCTCCGCGCCGATAATCACCGTGCCGCGCGCCTGCTCCGCCTCGCCCACCGCCGAACGCAACAGATCCACCAGCCGGTCGCGCTCCTCGAAGAGCCCGAAAACCTCGCGCGCCCGGTCAATGTCCCGGAACTCCGGCTGTTCGAAGAGGAGCGTCGCGCCTTCGAGGTACACCTGGCCCGCCCGCGTGGACGGCATCAGGTTGAGCACCTGCAGGGCGTGCTCCGCAAGGCGCCGCTGTTCGTCCAAAAACATCTTCAGCCGGCTGTTCAGCGTCGAGGCCAGATCGTGCACCGCCACGCCCCGGAGCTGTTCGTTCAGGAAGTTGCTTAGGGTGGAGAGGCGATCTCCGTTCAAAGCCTCTTCCATCTGAACGAGCATCGACCGGACGCGGCCGAAATTGTCCACAATCAGCACGGCCATCCGCTCGTGGCTGACCGGCATCAACTCAATCCGACGCACGCTGGCGCTGCTCGCGTTCGGCGCTTCGGCGATGCCCGCCTGATGGGTGATGAGCGCGAGCAGATGGCTCGTCTGCCGCAACACGTCATCGGCGTCATTCAGTTTCTGCGTATATTCGAACTCGATGCGCTGCCGCTCCGCCTCCGTCAGCTCCTGCACGCGCATCAGGTAATCCACGTAGTAGCGGTAACCCTGGTCGGTCGGCACCCGCCCGGAACTCGTGTGCACCTGCTGGAGATAGCCCATCTCCTCCAGGTCCGCCATCGTGTTCCGAACCGTGGCCGGGCTCAGTTCAAGCCCAAAGCGTTTCACCACCGTGCGCGAGCCCACGGGTTCTGCCGTGGTGATGTAGCTATGCACCACCGCGTGCAGAATCGTCTGCTCGCGCGGGTTCAATGCCGGCTCTTGCGCATGCATCTTCTTCGGTCCTCATTTAGCACTCACGATTAGGGAGTGCTAACAACCGCCCTGAGTGTATCACAAGCCCTGGACGCTGTCAAGTGAGCGTACCCGCGGCACGCGGCGCGCGTGGCGGCTTTAACCCAAGGTATTCCCATGAGTTAGCCTCTTCCGGGTGCTGGCGTAAACGGGGAGTGGGGGCGCGGGCGCGGGCGAGTGGAGGGATCAGCTTCCCTGCGTGAGGGCAGCTTCGTAGGCCTCATTGACGCGGGTCCGCGGGCCGAGCGCCTCCACGAGCGGATTATCGTCTTCCCCGCAGAAGCCGAGATGTGAGTGTCGGCGCCAACCCTCTGCATGGGAGAAGGCACCGGACCAGCGGCCCACTTCGGCGGCCATCTCCTCCATGGCGATGAGGTAGCTGTCGAGCCCCTGGCTGTGGTCCAGCCATTCCTTCTGGCTCCGGTGGCAGGCCAGGGCATCGCGCTTCTGGCGGAGCACGCTTGAGATGTCCACGAAAAGGCCCGGCTGCACCACCCGGCGCAGGGCGTCCCGAAGCCCATAGGGCTGCGCGTGATAGAGCGTCACCTTCTGGGCGGTGGGCGCTTTCTCCGGGACGCTCGGGAAGTTCCGCATGCCGCGGAAGAAGGCCGCGCTCACCGCCAGGCGGCAGGCGTTCATGTGATCTTCCATGTAGTCTTCGGGAGACTGGAGCAGCAGGATGCTCGGCGCGGCCTCACGCACGACCGCGGTCAGTTGCTGAAGCTGTTCGCGGACGTAAAAGATGTCGAGGTCATCCACCAGGGGGGGATGAATGCGGGCGCCCAGGGCGCGGGCGGCATCCTGGGCCTCGCCCCACCGCTTCCCGATGATGGTTTGCCGGTCGTCCGTGGCGGTGCCGCACGATCCGTTGGCGATGTTCATGACGTGGAGGTCGTAGCCCGCCTCGCCGAGCAGGATCAGGGTGCCTGCCATCATGAATTCGATGTCGTCGGGGTGGGCGGCAATGGCGAGGACGGCAGGTTTCACGTGAACTCCCTTCCTTCTTCCAGCGCGGAGATTTCCTTGCGCACGCAATCCGGGCACAGGCCGTGGCTGAGATGCGCGTCTGAATGCTGCTCGATGTAGAGGCCGAGGTCCTGCCAGACCTGCGCGTCGTCCCGAATCTTGTGGCAGCGGCTGCAGATGGGGATCAGGCCCTGCAGCGTGCGGACATGGGCCAAGGCGTCCTCCAGTTCCCGCACGTGCGCGGCCAGCGCGGACTCCAGCTCGATCACCCGCTGTCCCACGCGGATGCGCGCCTGAAGCTCTCCCAGATCGAAGGGCTTGCGGATGTAATCGTTGGCGCCGGCATCCAGGCCTTCGACGATGTCGCGCTGATCGGTTCGGGCCGTCAACAGGATGATGTACGTCCGCAGGTTGTATTGGGGATCCCGCGCGCGGCGGCAGACATCCGGCCCCGTCAATTGCGGCATCATCCAGTCCAGCACGGCCAACAGCGGAGCGTCCGGCGCGATGAGCTGTTCCCAGGCCTGTGCGCCGTCGTTCACCGCGATGACCTCGTAGCCCCAGGTGGACAGGGTCTTCCGCAGCAGAATACGGGACACGGCATCGTCATCGGCAATCAGCACACGCATCGTAGCTTCCCTGTTGTTCATGCAGGCTCCAGTCTAGCAGACGTGAGCCCGAATGCGCCATTGTCCGGAATCACGCGGAGACGGGCGCCGGTTCCCGCGAAATCACCCCGTGGAAGGCCGGGAAACGATGGCGGTCTGCGGGCCTCCGCGCCTTGCGGTGAAGGGACTCCGCATCAGTCCGCGCCTGTGCAAAAACCATCCTCCCCCTCCGCGCACGCGTAATACCCGCCGCCGTTGTAGAACTGCACCACCCGCAGCAACTCGCTCAGGCTGATTTCCCAGTCCGCGCCGCTCTTGTAGTCGCAACTGTACACCGCGCAGCCCGTTTGCTCGCCCGGACCCGGCGCATACCCGTCCTCCGTGCCGTCCGCGCAGTGGTAGCCCCCCGAATTGAAGAACTGAATCGCCCGCAGCAACTCCGACACGCTGATGCGGTTGTCCTCGTCCTGGTCCACGCTGTGGTATGGACTCAATTCCGCGTACCACACCTCGCTCACCTCCACGCCTCCGTCCGTGTAGCCGCCAAGCACCCAAAGCTTGTCGTTGAAGACAAGGGAGGCGTCACATATCCAGGAGTCCCATGGCGGCTTGGGCAGGGATTCCGTCCACGTCCGGCCATCTGTCGAGGACCAGACGCGATTTGTCGCCGTGCCGCCGTACCACCCACCGAGTATCCACATCCGGTCACCCCAGACAACCAGCTGATGCCCAAAACGGTGCCCGGCTCCCCCTCCTTCGTAGGTCCAATTAGACCCGTCCGCCGAGGACCACATGTCGCCGAGAACGCCGTAGTACTCGCTGATTCCGCCATGAATCCACATCTTCCCGTCAAACACCACTGCGCCGGCATAATACCGCCCCACCCACGGCGCATCGCCCGTCGCCTCCACCCAGTTCGCTCCATCCTCGGAGTACCACACGTCGTTGAAGGTGTAACCGTCCGGGTCGACCCCTCCCAAGATCCACATCTTATTGTCAAATACGAGACCCTTGTGTGACATGCGCGGAAGCCAAGGAGCGGCTGGTGTGGCTTCAATCCAGATTTCACCGTCATTCGAGTACCAGACATCGTTTCGGTTGTCTATGCCCCCTTCTCCACCCAAAACCCATATTCTATTGTCGAAAGCCAGTGCTGGAAAATTCCCCCGTGGTGGCCAGCCCGCGTTGTCAGTCACCAATTCCCATGTTACTCCGTCAGCCGACTTCCAGATCTTGGCAACGCCAGAGGTGATCCACATCAAGTTCTGAAAAACAACCTTGGTCGAACGCACGGGTACCCCGGGAACCGCGGACACACACGTCCAGCGCAGGGTGCCGCCGCTTTCCGTCTGTTTCCGCCCGTTCGCGACCGCGACGCGTGTATTGACCTGATCCGCGCGGGCCGTGGCCGTTCCGACCGAAGCGCTGCCATAGGGACTCTGTGCCGCCGCGTTCGCGCAGACAATCAACGTGAAGAGCACAATCTGCCCCGCAATGGGCGCCGCTGCGGTGCGATGGCGCGCCAAACGGGGCAGTACGCGGCTTGCTTCCGCCATCCCGATATGCTGCATGCTCCGCTGTCCTCCCTGCGGGCGCGTGCCCGCCGATGCTATGGCAGGAGGGAGCAACTCTCATGCCACCCGGAAAGAGCCCGGAAAAGCGGGATTTGCGAGCCGGGTTCCGGTTTCGCCCAGCAAATACGCTGGATCTTCTATCATATTTGATAGGCCCTATCATATTTGCTGGTTTCTTGGGGTGGCGCAAGACGGGTCAGGAAGGAACACTTCCCGGGATACAACGCGCATCGGGCGCAGGGAGCGCCGAGAACCCTCGCGCCGTTTGCGCCGCTCCGGCCTGCCGTGCGTTCTTCCCGGCTTTGCGTGTGACAGGGCATCCGCGCAGGGCAACGCTGCCTTGCGCGGAGGGCAGGAAGATTTTTCCATTGCACCGGGGCAGGCGGGGCCGATAGAGTGTCGGGGACGCAGGGTCCAGGGAGGAGCCAGAATGAGCGGGTGGATTATGCTGCTCTGTATGGGGTGGGCTGCGTCCGGCGACCTGCCGCCGCGCTACTGGCCGGAATTCCCCGCGCCGGACCGGGTGCTTGTGAGCGAGAATCACAACGAGGTCGATTTCGGCACGGGACTGCTTCTGCACACGCTGAGCGGGCTTGTCGCACAGGACACGGCCCGCCGCGGCCGGGGCGAACTGCTCTGGATCAGCGTCAAGGATGCGCCCTCCTATGATCAGTGGCTTCGGCGCTGCCTGGACTACACGGGGGCGGGACGGGACGCCGGCGTGTACAAGACCTGGGACCTGATAGACCGTTACCGGGCGCAGGGGGTGGTCAAGGGATACCTTCTATGCCGGCGCGAGCCGGGCGCGCGCGACCTGTACGAAGGGGAGGCGGGAGACACGTCGGTGAACGTGGCCACTTCCCTGTGCGCCGTGCTGGGCGGGGTGGCCGTGGAAGAGGGGCTCGAAGCCCAGGCGCAGCAGCATGGCCTGGCCCGCCTGCTGGATGTCCGGGACAAGGACGAGGCCTGGCTGTGGTCCAACTACGGCGAGCAGCTCAGCCACCGGGTGCTCGGGCGCCAGGATCCGCGGAGCTTCGTCCTGCGCGATGCGCTCGTGGCCATGAAGAGCCCGGTGATCTCCGGGATCGGCCCGCTCTATGAGCAGGTGCTGTCGGACATGCAGGCGGGATCGCCGGTGCTCGGGTGGGGGCTCGGCATGGAAGATGCCCAAACCGGCCCCTCGAGCCGCTACGGCCTGTTTCAGACCGCCACAAACTGGTGCGTGAACCTGCCCCTGTTGTCGTCGGGCGCCACGGGGCTCCGCTACCCGCTGACGCCGTTCCGTCCGCCGGAAGACGCCGAGGCTTCGGCCGCCGAAGGCCCGGACACCCGCTATGTGTCTTTCATCCTGAGCGATGGGGACAATGTGCAGTGGCTGATGCTCAACTTCTGCGAAGGCGCGGAAGCAAAACAGTATTGGGCGTGTCCGCAGCGCGGCGCCCTCCCCTTTGGGTGGACGATTCCCGCCATGGACCTCCTCCAATTGTGCCCGTACACCCTGGACTATCTTCGTGAGACTGCCTCGGCGAGGGATGATTTCGTGCTTATGAGCGGCGGCTACTACTACCCCGACTGGTTTGGCGAAAAGGTCCCGGAATCGGAGGTCCTGGCGCGGCATGCCCGGCGCATGAGCACGTACATGGCGCGATGCGGGCTGCATCTGCTGGCGGTGAACCTGCAGGACTGGGACTCCGAATCGGCCGCGCGGGCCTATCAGACGTACGCGCGCGAGTTGCCCGGCCTGGAGGGGCTCTTCGTGTTTCAGTATGCGCCCTACACCGCGGGCGGCGGCGCCATACGCTGGGTCAGGACCGGCCCGGACCGGGAGATCCCGGTGATCACGGCGCGCAACGCGATCTGGAGCGGGCGCAAGGATGACCCCCGGGAAGGAACACCGGCCCGGGTGGCGACGATGCTCAACGACTGGGCCGCGCGTCCCATTACACGGCCCGAGGATCGTTTTGCCTGGGTGATTGTTCATTGCTGGTCCTGGTTCCGTCCGGGGGAAACGGAAGAAGTGAGCCAGGAGGGAAGCCATGGCGAAGGCGAAGCGCGCGGCTATCTTCCGGCGCTCTGGGCGCGGGAGCGCCTGGCGCCGAATATCCTGCCGGTGACGCCGTCGGGATTGGCGCGGCGCCTGACGGCCGCGCACCGGGCGGCGATGCAACCATGAGAGATAGGCGGACTGTGGGAGTGATCGTAACGCGCGGCGCATTGCCGCCCACTATACTCAGGCGTGTTCCTTCGAAACGGATAAGGGGCCTCAAATGACGGACCGGGCCAAACGCGGCAGGAGAAGGCTTATGTGGAGTGCATTGGTTTTGGGGATCCTTGCGGCGGGGAGCGCTGCCGGCGAATATGCGGATTTTGTGTACGTGGCGCCCGAAACCACGGGGAAGTCCGCGGCAAGCGCGGCGATGCCCCGAGACGCGGTCCAGGCGTGGCTGCAGCAGGATTACCCCTCGCGCGTATTCACCGCATTTGAAGCGAAAAACGGCGAACTGGCCGCGAACGCCGAGAACCCTTCCCTCGAAGTGGCGTCCGGATTTCCACTGGACCTCAACACGGAGGACCTCTTTGGCGCGGGATTTCAGGAAGGCGATGAGTGGGTCTTTCTGGCCGGGATCACCTCGCTTGACGCCCATGCCCTTCGGCTTCTGGTTGATCTGAGCGGGCTCCAGGCCGGAGACGAGTTGTGGCTGCTCAGTCCGTCCGGGCCCGGCGCCCATGGCCCCTTCGCGGCCGCGCAAACCGCTCAATGGCTCCCGACAGTGGAAGGCGATACGGCGGTGCTGATGTTGCGCACGGCCGCGCCGGCGCCGCCGTCGCTCCGTCTGCAGGGTTTGTCTCATTTCTTCGTGCCGCTGGGCGCGCAGGCGAAGGCGACGCCCTGTCCCACGCCCGTGGCCTGCGAGACAAGCAGTGCGGGCCAGAAAGTGTCCACCGGCATTGCCATGCTGATCATTCCGAGCGGCCTCGGGCAGTTCCAGTGCACGGGCGCCCTGATCAACAATCCGGCCACGGCGGATACGCTCGAATCGCTCATCCTCTCCGCGAATCATTGCTTCAGCGGCGAAGTGGATGCGACGCAGGTCGATGTCATCTGGGATTATCGCGCGGAGAACTGCGCGGGCGAGAATCCTCCCGCGCTTGCGGACGTGCCGCGCAGCACGGGCGAATCGATTCTGGCCCAGGACAGCGTCCTGGACGGGGCGTTCCTTCAGTTGTCGGGGGCCGTGCCCAATGGAACCTATGGCCGCGCCTGGCTCGGCTGGGACACGCGCACGCCCGTGCTCAACGATCAGGTGGTGGTGCTGCATCATCCCAGCGGCACGCCGATGAAGATCTCGTACGGGCACGTCACCGCGGTTTCCGTAAACTCGTGCCTCGATGTCCTCTGCAGCCATCCCGTGAAATATCAGACGGAAGCGCACTGGGATGCGGGGATCACCGAAAGCGGTTCCTCCGGTTCGCCATTGCTCTTTGCGAACGTGAATTACCGCGTGTGCGGCATGCTGAGCAACGGGAATGCGCAAACCTGCGGCGCGGCCGCGTACAACTACGACAATTTCTCCTCCTTCCGCGATTTCTTCGCCGAGATCGCATGCCATCTCACGCCCGCAACGCCCTGCAGCGATCCTCTGCCCACGAGCGCCTGCCCGGCCAAGAGCGCGTTTGGGCCGGGTTCTTCCGAAGTGGCGCAGCTCAGAAGCTTCCGTGACAAGCGGCTCATGGGCAGCGCCTCCGGCAGGTTCGTTGCGGGACTCTATTATCAGGCCGCGCCCGCGATGGCAAGGACGGTCGAGCGCTCGCCGCTGGCGCGGGAAGTCTTCAAAGCCGCGGCGATGCCCTTTGTCGCGCTCGGCGCCCGGGCGGAGTGAACGGCACGAACGGCTGCCGGCGCTACTGGACGGGAAGAAGCCGGGGCCGGACTGTGTTTTCCGGATGATGAGTAAGCAGGGATAACCCAGGAAGCGGGAGAATTCCGTCCCCGCCGTCAAGGCCGCGCCCGCTTTTCTTTTCCGGCGGACGCGGGGTATTGTAGCGAGAAGAAGGGAGAGCAGAATCATGAGAGACTCTTGGAAGCCCATCACGCTGGCCGCCGTTCACCGCGGCGCGACGCTTGGCGCGCTCGTCCTGGCGCTGCTGCTGTGCCTTCCCGCGGGCGCGGGATACGAACGCATCAACAAGGAGAATCCTGCGGACCCGCTGCACGCCGCAATCTTCCGGCTGGACAACGGGCTCGAGGTGCACATCAGCGAGAATCATGACGTGCCGCGCTTCTATGCGGAGATTGCCGTGCGCGCGGGCAGCAAGAATGATCCTCCCGAGACCACGGGCCTCGCCCACTACTTCGAGCATCTCATGTTCAAGGGCACGCCGAAAATGGGCACGCTCGACTATGCGCAGGAAAAGCCGCATCTGGACCGGATCGCCGAACTCTACGAGCAGCATTTCAAGGAACAGGATCCGGAGAAGCGCAAGGAGATCTACAAGCAGATCGATGCCGAGGCGCAGCTCGCGGCGCAATTCGCAGTGCCGAACGAGATCGACCGGGTCTACAACGAGATGGGCGCCACGAACCTCAACGCGCACACGTGGGTGGAGGAAACCGTCTATGAGGTGAACCTTCCCGCGAACCGGCTCGTCCAATGGGCGGCGCTCGAATCGGACCGCTTCGTGCATCCGGTGTTCCGGCTCTTCCCCACGGAACTCGAAACCGTCTACGAGGAAAAGAACACGTCGCTTGACAGCAAGTACCGCATTATTCAGGAAGCGGTGGACAAGGCCCTGTACAAGAAGCATCCCTATGGCCAGTGGCCGACGCTTGGAAACACGGAAGACCTGAAGCGGCCGTCCATCAACAATATCCAGCGCTTTTTCGAGACGTGGTACGCCCCGAACAACATGGCCATCCTGCTCTCGGGCGACCTCAACACGGACGAAACGATCCGCGTGATTGATCAGTACTTCTCGCGCTGGCAGGCGAAGCCCCTGCCCAAGCCTAAACACTGGAAAGAGCCGCCCGTGCAGGGCCGGGAATCCGTGACAGTGAATTTCGAGGGGGAAGAGTACGTGCTGCTTGCATTCCGGACCGCGGCGCGCGATCACAAGGACGCGGACGCGCTGCTGCTGCTCGACATGATCCTCTCGAATTCCGTGGCGGGGCTGATCGATCTCAACCTCGTGCAACAACAGCGGGTGCGGCAGGCGGGCGCCTCGCCCATGCAGTTGAATGACTACGGCGCAGAGTATCTCTTCGGCGTGCCCAAGAAGGGCCAGAGCCTCGAAGAAGTGGAGAAACTGCTGCTCGAACAGATCGCGCGCGTGAAGCGCGGCGAGTTCGAGGACTGGATACTTCCCGCCATCATCAACGATTTCAAGAAGAACAAGAAGGCCGCGCTCGAAGCCAATGAATCACGCGTGGGGATGATGACCAGCGCCTGGCTTGGCTACGAGCCGTGGGATCACGCGGTGGCGCAGATCGCGCGCATGGAGAAGATCACGAAGAAACGGATTGTCCGCGTGGCAAAGAAGTACTTCGGCGAGAACTACGTGGCGGGGTATCGCCGCGACGTCCAGCACACGGTGGTTCACGTCGACAAGCCGCCCATCACGCCCGTCAACATCGATCCGACGCGCGAATCGGCGTTTGCGGCCGAGATCCTCGCCATGCCGTGCACACCCATCGAACCCACGTTCATCACGCCCGGGAAGGACTTCAAGACGAGCGAGAACCCCAACGGCATCTCCTTCTATCACGCGTCGAATGCCATCAATGACGTGTTCACGTTCTCGATCAGCATTGATTTCGGGAATTGGGAAGACAATGCCATCGGCACCGCGGCGCAACTGCTGCAGAAGTCCGGCACGGAACGCTTCACGGCGGAACAGTTGAAGAAGGAGTGGTACAAGCTCGGCACGGATTTCGGAATCGGGGTGAGCGACAACGAAACCGTCGTGACCCTTCGCGGCCTCGACGCCAATTTCGAGGCGTCGCTGGCCTTGCTCGTGGAAGTGCTCACGAAACCCGCGGCCGAGCCCGCCACGCTGGAGGAACTCAAGAAGATCATCCTCGCGCAACGCGCCGATGCGAAGAAGCAGGCACAGAGCATCGCGAGCGCGCTCATCCAGTACAATCGCTTCGGCAACGAGTCATACTATCTGCGCATGCTCCCGGATGCCGCGGTGCAGCAATTGACGACGGAACAGCTTCTTGCTTCCATTCGGAAACTGCTTGGATACAAGCACACGATAAGCTACGTCGGGTCGTTGCCGATGGACGCCGTGATGGCGGCGGTTGCGAAGCATCATCCCGTGGCCGCGCCGCTCCAGGATCCGCCGCCCTATCGATACTTGAAGGCGCGCGCGCCGGAGAAGAACGAGATCTACCTCTTTGACAAGGAAGCCAACCAGGCCATCGTCCGGCTCGAATTCGGCTGCGGCGAGTACGATGAATCCCTGCAGCCCGCGCAACAACTGTACAACGAGTACTTCTCCGGCGGGATGGCGGGCATCGTCTTCCAGGAACTTCGCGAGGCGCGCGCGCTCGCCTATATGGCCGGGGCGCGCTATGCCTCGGGCTATCGCGCCAAAGATCAGGATCTGATGTTGGGCGTCATTCAAACGCAGAACGACAAGGTTCCCGACGCGGTGGCCGCCTTCGTCGAACTGCTCGACACGCTGCCGGCGTCGGAAGACCGCTTTGCGGCGGCGAAGGAAGCGGTGATCAACCAGTATCGCACCGGCAAGATTGGCTTCCGTGAAGTGATTGGCGCGGTGCAGGCCTGGAAACGCCACAATCTCGAGGGCGACCCGCGGCCGGCACGCTATGCCGCGATTCAGGCGGATTCACTCGAGACCGTGCTCGGTTTCCACAAGCAGCATCTGGCCGGCCGGCCCAAGCTGATCTCAATCGTTGGGGCCAAGGCGAAGATGAACGCGGACACGTTGAAGAAGCTCGGGACGATTCGCGAGGTTTCCGTGGACGATATTTTCGTCAAGTAGGCTGAGCAGGCTGGAGGCGCGCGGCGCCGTCACGATGGCTACGGCGTGATCTTGCCAAGGATCACGGCATGACTCGCGCCGGTGGCCTGCGGAACGTTGGCCGGCGTGCCGCAAATGCATTCGTTGCCCAGAATAGCCACGGCGACCGCTTCGCGCGCGCTGTCGGGGATGCCGTACTGATCGCTCGTGAAAATGGGCACGTCGGGCAAGCCCTTGCGAAGCAGGGCCATCAGGGTCTTGTTCTTGGCGCCGCCGCCCCCCACAATGATCTGCTGGCAGTCGTGGGTTGGCTTGATGAAGCGGTTATAGGCCGACACGATATTGGCCGCCACGGAAGAGGTCACGGTTGCGACCAGATCTTCGTAGGCATGCTCCTTCCGGCTCGCCAGGGCATCCCGCAAATAGACCTCGGCGCCGAATTCCTCGCGTCCCGTGCTCTTGGGCGGCGTCTTGCTGAAGAACTTGTGCCCGAGCAGATATTCCAGGAACTCATCGATAATCAGGCCTTTGTGCGCGGCCGCGCCGTCCTTGTCCATCTGCTGTGCGCCGCGCGTCAAGAGGCGGACCGCCCCGTCGATGGCCATGTTTGCCGGCCCGACGTCAAACGCGAGGATGTCCTTGAATTCCGGCGTAACCACGGTGAAATTGGCCAGGCCGCCGATATTCAGGCAGCCGACTTCGCGCTCGAGCTTGTGGAAGAGGAGCCAATCCGCGTAGGGCACCAGCGGCGCGCCCTGGCCGCCCGCGGCCATGTCCCGCTGCCGGAAATCGGAGACGACGGGCAGGCCGGTGCGTTCCGCGATGATGGCCGGTTCGCCGATCTGCATCGTGCCGAACTTGTCGCTGGAGCGGGGCGGAATGTGGGCGATCGTCTGGCCGTGCGAGGCCACGAAATCGACGAGGACCTGATGCTCGTCCGCGAGATCAACCAGCGACTTCGCGGCGGCGGCAAAGCGTTCGCCCAATTCAAAATTGAGCAGGCATACCTGGCGCATGCTCATGTGTTCGTCGAGGAGACGCGTGCGCAGGGCCTTTTCATACGGGAAGCTCTCGTACGCCACGAGTTTGATAACCAGTTCCGGGCCGGTTCCCTTGATACGAACCAGCACCGCATCGATTCCGTCGCAGGACGAACCCGACATCAGCCCGATCACGAAGCGGGCTCGCTTCTTGCGCAGCGCATCCAGTTCCAGCATGGTTTCGTTCCCGTAACCTTTCCTATCCTCGGAACTTAGCATACCCGGAATCGTGATTCTGCGCAACTGGAATCATTCCAACAGCTTGGAGCACCGAATCGCGGTTCGGGCGAAGGTGTCCGGCCAGAATCAGGTTCAGGAACCTTCTCGGGGCAACGCCCGCGGCCAGCTTCTCCGGCCTTTACAGGTCCACGGGAAGGGTAGTAGCATGCTTCCCGAAGCGGTCCCAGCGCCACGAGGTGGCCCAGCATGCCAGACGGAGAACGGAGCGAGGAGGAGCGGCCGGACCGGGAGGCAGAACGCCTGCAGCCGTCCGAACTGCTGGCGTTGCGCCTGATCGAAGGCGCCGGACACGTGAGAATCCGCACAATCCTTTCGGTCCTGCAGGCGTGGGAGTGTCCCTTCGCGGAGGCCGTCCGCTTGCCCGCACCCACGCTCGCCGCGTGGTTTCCCTCCGGCTCGGCTCGGCTCGCGGGCCTTCTGGCGGCCTGCACCGCCGAGATCAGGATGGCGGCGGAGCGCATGATTGCGGAGGCCGCAGAACGCGGCATCTATCCGCTGAGTTTCCAGGATTCGCGGTATCCCGCCGCGCTCAGCGCGGCCCTGGGCAACGCCGCACCGGTGCTGCTCTTCGCCCAGGGGAATCCGGATCTGTTGTCGGACGATGCGGCGGGCATCGTCGGCACGCGGCGCCCGTCCGAGGAGGGGTTGTGCTGGGCTGAGGCATGCGCGCGAGTCTTTGCCGCCAGGGACATCCCCGTGATCAGCGGCGGCGCGCGCGGCATCGACACGGCGGCGCACGAGGCCGTGCTGCATGCGGGCGGCAGAACCGTGGTCGTGCTGCCGCAGGGATTGTTGACTTATCCTGTTCCGCCGAGGTACGCGGCCGCCATTGAAGCCGGGCGCGCGCTTCTGTTAAGCGAGTTTCATCTCGGCGCTCCCTGGCGGACGCATGCCGCGGTCACCCGCAATGCCACGATCAGCGCGTTGAGCAGCCTTCTGTGCGTGATCGAGCCCCATTCCTTGAATGGCAGCCTGCTGACGGCCCGGCACTGTCTCGATCAGGGAAAGCCGGTCTTCCACGCCGGCCTTTGCCCCGCCGACCACCCGTTAACGCGCCGGCGCAACGCCCGTCCCCTGCTCGCGAAGACCGGCCGCGTAGATCCGGGCCGAATCCTGCGCGTATTCGGACAGGCCCGGACCCCGCTTCCCCGGCAATCCGAGTTGTTCTGATCGCGGTTGAGGCCGGACGAAAGCACGGGGTATCATGTGAGCCTATGATCCCGGTAAATACAGTGTGCCTTGTTGTCCTCGCTGCGAGGGCTGCCTGAAATGCCTTCCGTCATTGAGGTCCAACACGTCTCCAAAAAGTACTCGCGAAACGAGGACGCGCACAGGGCGTATGGCTTTCGCGACCTCTTTGACGAGATACTGGGCCGCAATCGCGCGCTCGCGCTGCGAAAGGACGAGTTCTTCGCGGTCAACGACGTCTCGTTCCGGCTCGACCCCGGGCACACGCTGGCCCTGATCGGCCGGAACGGCTCGGGCAAGACCACGCTGCTGAAGATCCTGAACGGACTCACGAAACCGGACGCGGGCAGCATTGCCATGCGGGGGCGGGTGCAGGCGCTCATCAATCTCGGGGCCGGGTTCAATCCCACACTTTCCGGGCGCGACAACATCTACAACTCCGCCTCCCTCATGGGCATGAACCGCCAGGAGACGGACCGCATATTCGAGGCCATTCTGGAATTCTCGGAACTCGAGGAGTTCATCGGCAGCCCCCTGCACGCCTACAGCTCGGGAATGAAGGCGCGGCTCGGATTCGCTGTCGCCGTGCATTTCAAACCTGACATCCTGCTCATCGATGAAATCCTCTCCGTGGGTGACTTTGCCTTTCAGAGGAAATGCGGCGCCAAGTTGGAGGAACTGCGGCAGGCGGGCGTGACATTCGTGTTCGTGTCTCACAGCATGAATCAGGTCATGCAGCTCTGCGATCAAGCCCTCTGGCTGCAGCGGGGCAAGGCCATGCGCTTCGGGCCCTCCCATGAGGTGGCGCAGGCCTATCTTGATTTCCTCGAAGCCGAAGAGGCCAAAGCGAGGCCACAAGAGAATGACGTCGTCCCGCCGCCGCCCACCGCCACGCCTGCGGTCAGCAGGAACGACCTCTATGGCGCGCTCTATGACGCGAGCGATGCCATCGAAGGCCTCGCGGTCGAGGTACAGTCAGAAAACGGGGCCGCGGACGAGTTCCCCGTCCATGCCCGGGTTGTGGTTCAGTACCGCTTTCGGCTGACGCGCGCTGTAAGTGATCTCAATGTGACGCTCAGCCTCTATCGCAAGGATGGGCTCCTCATCACGGCGATCAGCACCCTGAACGGAGACCTGCTGAAACAAGTGACTACCGGCGAAGTGCGCGGGGAGGTAATCCTTCCCGAATTGGGCCTTGTGCCGGGCGAATACGTGTTCGTATTGCCCATCCACGAAGGGCACGGATATCTTTACCGGGGGATCGTGAAGGAGTTCCGCGTAACCGGGCCGGCCTCCGAGATCATGGGAATCAAGGCCTACCGGCACGAACATCAGATTCAAGAGAGGTTGTCGCCTGCATGTCGATCTTGAGCCACCTCGGGCGATTCCTGGCCGCAGTCGTAAGCCGCGTCGGCGTGCTCAGGCGCGCCGTCATCCGCGCCGCGCTGGACCCCGGCGTTCTTGCACGTCTGCTGGAGGACCGTCGTTTTCTCGCGCGCTTCTTCGAGAATGCCGCGTTTAATCCGCTTCTTGAAAAGCTGCTCACGGACAAGCGCTTTCTTGGCCGGGTCTACGAGAATGCCGCGTTTGACCCTTTCCTCGAGAAGTTGCTCGCGGACAAGCGTTTTCTCACGCGCCTCTTCGGGAATGCCGCGTTCGAACCTTTGCTGCAGAAGCTGATGGGTGACGGGAGATTCCTTCCCCGCATGATCGAGAGCCAGGAAGCCGGCCCTTTCCTGCGCCGTCTCCTTGCGGACAGGCAGTTCCCGGCCCTGCTGCTGAATGACAAGGAAACCTGGCGTCAATTCAGCAAGCTGCTGGAGCAGGACGACGTGATAGACCGGCGGCTTGCCCAGGGCCTGAGCCCGTCTCTTCGAAAGGTGATTAGCGACGAGCGTTTTGCCGCCTACGTCAACCAGGACAAAGAACTCTGGAAAATGCGGCTGACCACGTTGCTTGGAAGCAAGGAATGTTTGAATCGCCTCAGGGAAGATGCCGAGGTTTGGGAAACGTACTCAAGAGCACTGCAGGATCCGGGCGTCTATGCCAGGCTCCTTGACGTCCCCTTCTTCGAGCGGCTTTTCTCGCTGGGCAATCTGGCACGGCTGATCACGGCGCAGGAAGAAACGATGCGTCCGTTCAGCAAGTTTGCCGGGCAGCGGGTCGTGCTGCGGAAACTGGCCGAAGACGCGGCATGGGTCACGGCGGCCTCGCTCGAGCCAACGATTGCAGAAGGCATTTTCGGCGAGCCCGCGTTTCTGAGCCGTGCCGTGCTCCCCGCCCAGGCCGAACTAAAGGCAGAATGGGAAATGCTGCTGCCCGCATTGGCGGCGGACATCCCGGACCTCGAGGAGAAGCGCCTGAAGACGCACCGCGCCCTCAAAGGCCGCAGCGGCATCCGCGATGCCATCCTGGACGTCTTTTGCGATCAGGACCGCGTGCGGCTTGCCCACGGCGTGATGCGCTTTCCCGACCGGCGAACGCTGTGGATCCTCCTGCATGAACTCCTCGTGGATGAGGAATACTACTTCGAGAGCCCGACGGACGAACCGGTCATTATCGACGCGGGCGCCCATTTCGGCCTGGCGACGTACTACTTCAAGTCGCGTTACCCGAAGGCCCGCATCCTGGTTTTCGAGCCGGTCCCGGAACTGCGCCAGCTCATCGAGGAGAATGTCGCGGCCAATTCCTATGAGAGCGTCCGCGTGCTGCCCTATGCCCTGTCTGACACGGAGGGCGACGCGGCCTTCCTGATTTCCGAGCAGGACAGCATGGCCGGATCGCTGACGGAGCGCCGGCGCACCATCGGCGACAACATCCGCGAACTCCGGGTTCCCTGCCGCCGCCTGAGCGAGTACCTCGACGAGGAGATTCACTTTCTCAAGCTCGACATCGAAGGGGCCGAAGATCGGGTGCTTGAGGAGGCCGCCTCGAAACTGTCCAATGTTCGCCACCTCCTTCTCGAATATCACGAGGGCCTGGGCCTGCCGCCCGGCCGCCTCGTGAAGATAGTGACCCTGCTGCATGATCACGGCTTTGAATTGCAGATCGCGCCGGCACTGAGTTTTCAGAAGAAGATGGCCCAACGTCCCATCACCTGGATTGGAAAGCCGTATTCCGCGCTGATCTGGGGCAGCAACCGGCGGTACAGCACGTGACGATCGGGGGAGAACAAGGAGAGCGGCGGGAGAAGGCCAGCCACGACAGCGGATCAGCCTGCGCGCCGGCGGCGCTTCGCATCGCGCTCCTGGGAACCATGCCGCCCGACGGATACTCCGGAGGGCGCTATGCCGTCGTGATGATGGCAGAGGCCCTGGCGCTCGCAGGCCATGACGTGTATCTCATCACGAACAATCGCCCGGCCTTCCTGGATGACTTTGCGGCCTTCCCCGGCCATGCGCGGGTGCATCTCTGCCTGACACCGGACTTCAGCAGGGAACTTCCCGAGGGGCCCTTTGATTTCGCCATCTACGTCCCGAGCACCTTTCTGAACAAGCCGTTTCATTATGGCGCGCTGCTGTTCGCGTTGCGGCGCCGGGCACGGCTGGTCCTCGTGAATTTTGAAAGCGGGAACTGGTTCAATGCGCTCTCGCCAGCCCCGCGCGACATCACCCTATGGGATCCCTGGCGGCAGGTCGCCCGATGGGCCGTGCTCGTGCTGTCCAACGCCAAAGAAGGCGAGCGGTGGGCACGGGACTTCTACCGGGACTGCCGTAAAGGCACGAAATTCGACTGGTGCTTTCCGGCGATCAATACGCTCGCGGCGGACAGCATCGAGGAATGCGCCCGGGAGCCGCGCATTGTTGTCTTCACCCGCTTCGCCGGGAGCGAGCACAAGGGCAGCAGGAACCTGATGGACCTCCTTTGCCCGGCCATGCGGGGATACACGCTTGTGCTCGTCGTCGGAACCGGGGCCGTCCAGAAGGAGACGTTGGAGGCAATCCGCGGCCGGGCCGCGGAGCTGGGCATCGGGATTGAGGTGAAAGAACAGCTCAGTGATCTGGACAAGTTCCGTGAACTCAAGCGGGCCGCGCTCGTTCTGTTCCCCTCGTATTTTGAAGGCTATGGATATCCTCCGGTCGAGGCCCAGTATTGTGATGTCCCGTGCATCGCCTTCGATTTGCCGGTGCTGCGTGAAGTGAGCGGCGAGCGTCTCATATATGCGCGGCACGGCGACTGGGCGGATTTTCGCTCCAGGATCGAGGAAGTGCTTGCGGGCAAACACCCAAGAACCGGCCTCCGGGAGGCCATCCGGGCGAGCGCCTCCATCGAGACGGAAGCGGCGCACTTGACGGAAATTCTCCATTCCGCGATGGGCATCCAGCCGCCCAGGCCTGTCCTGCGCGGCATCCACTTCGCGTGGTGGCACTGCAACGCGCGGCTCTCGTGGACTCGGATGAAGACCACCGCGGCCGGCCGTGTCCTGCGCCGGGTGGCCCGGCTCTTCGGCCAGGGGCCAATGGCCCGCTGAGGCGCCGGCCTGCGCAGTGGCGCGTTCATTGACGACGTGTTTCGCCAGTGCTAGAATCGGCGCATGATATCATCCAAATGCACATTCAGGTCGTGGGGCTGCTCTTTCCCGCGTGTGTTGGGCGTTGGACTCGTCTTGCTTGCCCTGATCGTGCCGCCGGGCTGTGGTGCCAAAGACGGCGACTCGCCTCCGGCCCCCGGGGCGATGCGCATCACGTCTGTGGAGAAATCCGAAGCGCCGCTGCCGCCTTCGCGACTGGCGAACGGCAACTTCGCCGATTGGCCCGAGGGAGAGGCCGCGCCCAAAGGATTCCAGGCGCCTGCCGCCGAGTTCTCGTCGCTCACCCGGGAAGCCGTGGAAGGAGGCGGATTCATAGCCGTCCAGAAGTGGACGCAAAACGACGTCAAGGCACCCTCAGCCCAGCGTTTCGGTGTCTATGTCGAGGTTCGCCCGAACACCCATTACGTCTTTGAAGTGGCGGCCTCCACGCCGGACGGCGGCAGGGCCGAAATCCTGGCCTTTGAAGCGCTGAAAGACGGCTCCCTGAAACGCATCGGACACGTCCTTCAGACCAAGCCCTCGCCGGAAACCAGCGTCGTGAAGGCGGACTTCGTCTCCGGGGAGGCTACGCGGATTTTCTTTGAATCCGGCCAGATGAACCGGGGAAAGGTTCCCTGCACGATCGCCTGGCATTCGTGGGCGCTCCGGGAAATCGGATAAGCGCGGTTCCTGGCGGCGCTGTTAATTGCCCGCGGTAAAGATAAGGAACGGCCATGGCGGAGTCCCCTCTGCTCATTTCAGCGATCATGCCCTGCTACAATCAGGGGCGCTTCCTTCGTGACGCGGTGGCCAGCCTTCAGGCGCAAAGCGTCTCCGCATGGGAGTGCATCATTGTCAATGACGGTTCCACGGACGACACGGAAGCCGTCGCCCAGTCGCTCTGCGGCGCCGACCCCCGGGTATCGTACGTCCATCAGGCGAACCGAGGCTTGGCGGGGGCACGGAATGCCGGGCTGGATCGTGCGCGCGGCCACTACATTCAGTTTCTGGATTCGGACGATCTGCTGCTTCCGGACAAGTTCCAGCGGCAATTGGATTTGTTGCAGGCCTGCGCCCCGCCGGGCGTGGCCTATTGCCGGGCGAAGCTCTGCCGCGACAACGATCTGAAGAACGAAGTGAGCGGGGGAATGCCGTTCTCGTTGCTGGACGCGGCAGATCCGGTCCTGGATTTGGCCGCACGATGGGAGAAAGGGCTCTCCATTCCCTGCCACTGTTTCCTCTTCGATGCGCGCCTCTTTCGGGATGCGGCGTTGCGCTTCGATGAAGCATTGCCCAATCATGAAGACTGGGACTGCTGGATGCGCGTGTTTGCACAGAAGCCCGGGGTGTTCTTTGTCGATGAGAAGCTGGCCATTTACCGCCGCCATGACGCCTCGATGTGCCGCGATGCGGAGGAGATGCGCCGTGGTTGGCTCATGGCCTTGCGCAAGCAGCGGGCCGTCCCCGGAGCGCCGATGGAGCTGCGCTGGACGCTGTCGCGGCGGATACGCGAGGCCGGGACCCCCGAGACAATGCCGTGCGCCGACCTTTCGCCGCATCCGCTGGTTTCCGTCATCCTCAGCAGCTACAACTACGCGCAGTATGTGGGCGAGGCGATCCGAAGCGTCTTCGATCAGAGCTACCGCAACATCGAATTGATCATCGTCGACGATGGCTCGAAGGATCGTTCAAGAGAAGTGATTCGGGAAGCCGTCGAAGACGCGCCCATTCCCGTGCGAACTGTCTTCAAGGAGAACGGCGGCCAATCCAGCGCGTTCAACGCGGGGTTTCCGCTCAGCTCCGGGCAACTCGTTTCCTTTCTGGACAGTGACGATTGCTGGTTCGAAGACCGCATCGAGCGCATGGTTGACTTCGTGCGGCTCTTTCCCGGCGGCGGCGTATATCAGCATCAGGTCGAAACCGGGAAGGGCCTCAAGCGCAACAGCCTCATGAATGCGGACGTGTTCCGTCTTTGGCGCGCGTGGGACAAGGGCGTCTTCAACATCGCCGACGACCCGGAGGGCCTGCTCTTCCGTCCCTTCATTCCCACTTCCGGTCTCTTGTTTTGCAGGGAAGTCCTGCAGAAGGTTTTCCCCATCCCGGAGCGCCTGACCACGTGTCCGGACGCCTTTCTCACGCGCACCGCGGTGGCCTACGGCCCGTTGTATTCCCTGCCGGACACGCTTGGCCTGTGGCGGGAGCACGGCGAAAACGCGGGGGTGACCGGCGCGGCCAGCTTCCAGGATTTCTGGGTGCCCGTCATCATGCCGGCCCTCAATGAGTACTACGCGCAACACAAGCTTGGGCTTCGCCTTGAATTCAATCCGGAGAAGTGCTCGCAGACGCCCGCCGCGCGGCTCCTCGGCCAAGGCATGTATCTGAGCAGTGAAACGGCGCTGGCTGCTGCCGGCTGGCGGCCGCGGAATCGGCCCCGCTACTTCCGCACCTCGCTTCAATTCGAACATGCCGTGGGCAATTTCCTCCGGCGATTTCTTCATCCCGAACTCGTGCTTCGGCTTCGGCGGAGAATCAAGGGGGAATAGCGCGCATCCGGCGATTCCCCGGCATGGAGCGCGGTTTGAGAACGGGCGCATTTCCGGCATATGATCGATTGCGCGTGGAGTATGTGGGGAAGCACTTTTCCGCAATGTATCGGGCGATCCAAGGGATTCCATGAAGAACGCCATTCTCCTGACGAGCAAGATCGTTGATTCGGAGCAGTTGGAGGAATTGCGCCGCCGGCTCTTTCACGTGAAGGTGATCCACGTCTTCGGCGCCGCCCTCGACCCCGCCCACCTCGAGATGATCAACCGCTTCACCTGGCTGGAGCAAGTCATTGTCGACGACGATCTGTACGATGTCGTGGAATCCGTCATCCGTAAGCCCAAGGAACGCCTCAGCAACTATGTGTATGTGAATCCGCCCCTGGGGGACACGCCGCAGACAGCGGGGGCCGTGCCCGGAGACGTGCTCTTCGTCCCCTGCAACGACACACACGTCAAGATGATGCTACCCATGGCGGAGGGTATTCCCAATCATCACTTCCTCGTGATCCGCGGCGAAAACGCGGAGCGCTATCTCAGCGAACACCATGAGCCGTTCACGACGCTGCCGATGAACATCGCGCACAGCCCGCAGTACCGCTCCGAGATGCTCGCGCTGTTCCGCCGCTACGGGACGAGCGCGGTTGTCTTCGGCAACGACTGGGTCGGCGAGAACTGGCGCATTTGCCACGTGGCCCGGCATTGTGGCATTCCCACGATCTGCATTCAGGAAGGGCCGCAGGACTTCGAGCTGGAGGGCGGGTGGCAGCGCCAGATGCAATATGCGGACTACGTCTTCCTTCAGGGCCTGAGCACGATTCCGTATCTGGACGCCACGCACTTCTTCGTCTCCGGCAATCCGCGCTTGAGCGCCTGTCATCCTTTGCCCCTGCCGGAGCCGCCCGCCGTGCTGATCAACAGCAATTTCACTTACGGCGTGTGCGAGGAAGCCCGCGACCGCTGGGTGGCCGACTGCGTCGATGCATGCGCGCGGCTTTCCGTGGACTACTTCATCTCGCAGCATCCGCGCGATACGGGCGATCTCGGCAAGTACAAAGTGATCCGATCGGACGCGTTCAAGCTGCCGGAACAGCTCGCGCGATGCAATGTCGTGATTACGCGCTTCAGCCAGGTGCTCCATGAGGCCATGCTCGCGGGACGCCAGGTCATCTACTACAATCCGCACGGCGAAGTGAAGCGCGTGCACACGGAGGATCGCAGCGGCGGCTTCTTCCACGCGCACGATCCGGAGTCCCTGGCGGGAGCGCTCGCGGTGGCGCTCCGGCCCGATTTCCCGAACGAAGCGGAACGGACGCTCTGCAACCGCTTCCATTGCGGCCCTTGCGACGGCCGCGAGGTCGAACGCTGCATCGAGGGCATCGTGCAGGTCGCCTGGCAGCATCGCCACGCCCTGGAAAGCTTCGGCGCATCCGGCGCCTGGCGCCAGGCGCGCGCGCCCCGGCCCGAGTCCGTCCTGGGCCACCGCGTGGCCAATTGGCTGCGCCGGGTGTTCCCGGAAGAGGTCGTCCAGCGCATCCGGCGCGCGGTGCGCGGCGGCCGCACAACGTGAAGACCCCGCCGAAACTGATGGCCCCGGTGCAAACGGCGATTATCAGGTCCATCAAGCTAATATCCATGTCATGTGCGCTCACCTGGGTATGGGGTCTCGTACATTTGCGTTCCCTACGACACACATGGCAATATTTCTTGCATGCTCCCCGGGATTAGAAATGGCGCCAAGCGTTTGAAACGTGCTGCCTGCAATCTCTTGCCGGAGCGTTAAGCGACATGGGGCGAACAACACGCCACGTTTCAGGTCAAGCGTGGATGGATGGAAGCGGTTATGAATACACAAACTGAGCAGGATGAGGCATCACTGTCATTAGACGGTGGAGTGAACGGGAGGAACGCCGGCATTTCCGTGGCGCCTTTTCTATTGTTCTTCGCGCTCTACACGATGTTGGCATTGTTCTACTATCAGGAACGGTTGTT
>CAILVY010000049.1 GCA_903837785.1 Candidatus Hydrogenedentota bacterium | reverse complement strand
TGGAGGCCCTTGAGGAGAAAATGCGTGAAGACGCCGTGCCCCCCGCCCCATTGCTGGCCCTCCTGACTCATTTGCCGGTCGCTGGAGGCGCTGATGACACAGACCCCGTCGGAGATCTGCGAGAGGTTCTGCAGGCCACTGGATACGGCTTGGGTGGCCACCACTTCCAGACTCCGGTTGGCCCGCCGCGCGATCTCGAAACTCTGGCCGATACCCCCTGCATGGCAGGCATCCGCGATGACGATCACTTTCTTGGCCTGGATGAAGCGCTCCAGTGCCGTCTGAATGTCCCACATGGGAAACGCCGTGGCCGCGATGCGGTCGAAATCCGTATCATAGGGAAGCAGATAGAGATTCCTGGCGTCATCCGCGGACTCAGGACTGCCGTGACCCGCGAAGTAGATGGTGACGGCGTCCTCCGCCAGGGAGCCTTTCAGCCATTCAAAGAGTGCAGACCGGATATTGGCCCCGGTGGCGTCCTGGTTGAGCAGCAGCTTCACGTTCGCCGGGGCAAAACGTCCACCGGCCGGTGAAATCAGCCAATCACCAAAGGCGCGCGCGTCTGCCGCCGCGTAGCGCAGGGGCGGGATGCGCGAATCCTTGTAGTCCGACACTCCGATGGCCAGGGCCCAGCGGACCCCCGCAGCCGGCGGGCCAGATTTGCCCGGTGCAACGGATGCCGGCGGAAGGTCAGGGGGCCCGGCCAGCGGGTTCGGTTGGCCCGCAGACGGACGGGCCCCGTCTTTGCCTCCCTCGGGTGCGGTGCCTTGAGCGATTGTGCCCGTGAGCTTCTTCGAGGTCATGAACGTATCCCGAACTGAGCGGATGAATTGCTCCGCGGCAGTGGTCATCGGCGCTTCAAGGTGCCTCAAGGCCAGTCTTCGTCCTACCCCGCCAATTGGAACACCCAGGTCCTTACCCCGGACATCCCTGAGCGGAACAGCCGAATCGCCGGGGCCGGCAGATTCCATCCTGGCGAGAAATGTTACCGAAAGCTCCTGAGGATCCACATATCCGGAAGCCGCAAGGACTTGAAGTCTTGGAACCGATGCATTCCCCGGCACCTCCACAACCGTGACCTGGTGAAAATGCCGGCCCGCCTCTTCCCGCAGTGCACTAACCAGAAATGCCCGAAATTCCTCGATATTACTGGGAAGGTCCGGATGAGCCGGCAGGGGACTGGCAACAACGATCTCCAATTCCTCGCCCTTTGTCTTGGAGGGGGTCGAATAGGAGAGCGTGCGCTCAAACTTCAACTTGTACGTGTCCGCGATCGCGCGGCCTGTGAACCATGCCAGGGAAAAAGCCACGACCAATCGGATGCACGTGCGCATCGTGACAGGCAAGAGCGTCCAGCGATTCATTCGGAATTTCCTCGGCACCGTGAGCCCCGGCACACCATGTCTGTTGGGAAACTTTCTTTATGCCCATCGCCGCTGCACCGCAACGGCGATGGGCGCACGAACGCAACGATCACTTGTTCTTGATGGTGAGTTCTGCGGAAGGGCTCAAGCGCTTGTCAACCCTTTCCTCCGACATCGTGCCCAGGGATTTCATCTGAAGGACCCGTCCGGTCACTGTCACGTCCTCCCGGCTTCTGAATGCGCTCTTCTTCAAAGTGCGCTCAATGGACGTCACGTAGAAGGCGTCTCCTTCGGGAACACTCTTGATGGCGCGGTCTATCGCCACATTGGTCAGCGGGGACAAGGCATACACCTGCGCCATGGTCAGGCCAAGGATCCTTCCCGGCTGCACGATAACCGACGAGTTGTCCCCTTCCACCACCTTGCCATTGTTCTTGCGCACCTGGTAGGCCGATGCCGTCGACTTCGCAACCTCGTCCAGCCCATACTCAACGGGACGCAGTGCAATGCCATACGTGTCTGCGGACAGCTTGCCTTCGGCCACCAGTTTCGGCCCGACATCCTTCGTGGTACTGCACCCCGAGGATATGCAGGAAAGCGCCGCCACACAACACACAACGAATACAATCTTACCGGCAATACGCATCTCACTTCTCCTTTCGCTTGACTACTCTTACTGGAACCAACCCCCAACAGCAGGAGCTGAGTGTTCCCCGATTCATCCCGGTTCAATGGATATCGGGCAATCAGACGGCCGCGCCCGAACGAAGCGCCGAGCCGGGTGATTGCTCCAAGAGGGACGATTCCTGGAGATAGCCGCCCCCAGATTCAATTGCTGAAAGACCGGTATGGCAAGGTAGATGCGCCCCGGGATTGTCGCTGCCCCGAAGACCCTCAACACCCCTTGCTTACGCTTTAGCCACCTAATGCCATAGACTATTCGTCTCGCGTTTACCTAAGACCATCAGAGTACCAGAAACTATCACAATATGCAATCGCGGCCCGCCCTTCGAAATTGCGTACACATTTCCCAAGTCTGCAGGCTGTCGGGCTCAACCAGACTACGGCAGTCCCGCGACAGGCGGTCCGCCATTGTGCGGTCTTATCGCCCGATGGCCAGGGCCGGATCATAGCGGCCCGATACGACGGGACTTTGGGCATTGGCCGTTTCACGGCGCACCTCCTGGGAAAGATAGGGGACGATTTCCCCGAGGTTCACACTGCTGTCTTTGTTGTAGTCCGCATCGCCTTGGAGGCCCTTGAGGAGAAAATGCGTGAAGACGCCGTGCCCCCCGCCCCATTGCTGCCCTTCCTGACTTTTCTGTTGGTCGCTCGATGCACTGATGACACAGACGCCGTCAGAAAGCCTGGATAGGCTTTCCAGTCCGCTGGACACCGCTTGGGTGGCTTCCACTTCCACACTCCGCGCAGCACGCCGCGCGATTTCAAAACCCTGCCCGACACCGCCTGCATGACAGACATCGGCAATGACAATGACTTTCCTGGCCTGAATGAATCGTTCGAGCGCGGTTTGGATGTCCCACATGGGGAAGGCCGTCGCGGCGATGCTTTCAAAGTCGGTATCGTAAGGAAGCAGAAAAAGATTCTTGGTGTTGTCTGGCGATTCCGGACTGCCGTGGCCCGCAAAGTAGATGGTGACGGCGTCCTCCGCCAGAGAGCGCTTCAACCATTCAAACAAGGCTGACCGAATATTGGCGCCTGTGGCCTCCTGGTTGAGCAACAGTTTTACATTTGCCGGCGCGTAGCGTCCTCCCGTCGGCGAAAGAAGCCAATCGTGGAAGGCTCTCGCGTCAGCGGCGGCATAGCGCAATATGGGAATACGTGAATCCCGGTAATCCGAAATCCCAACCACTACCGCCCAGCGAACAGTTTGGACGACATTGGGAAGCGGCGGAGGGCTGGGGCTGGGCGGATTCTCAGGTGATGGCGAAACTGGCTTCGGGGGACCCTGCGCAAGTTCAGGTGCAGTCTCGTTGGGCACGGCTGGAGAGGGTGCTCGCTTTTCAAGACGTGTCTTCGATAATAGCTCCAAATGGCTCACAGTCTCTGGATTCTGTTGCTTCTCTTGACGCAGTGCCTGGACAATCTGAACGCCCACATTGTGGACGAGTGTCGCCTCAGCAGCCTTGTCGCGCTTGCGATAATTGTAGCTGCTCGCATGCGATGTGACTTGGACAGAATAGGGGAGACTGAATAGCGTCTCATCCTGTTGTGCGTCGACGAAACGGACCGACCCTTCGACACTCAGGGATCGATTGTAACAAGGGAACGCCAAGGCGGCAGGTATTGTCACCAACGGAATCTTGAGAATTATGCGTGCCACCGAATACCCATTCAGGGAAGAATCAAAAGATAAGCGATCAACCGAGAGCTGGCAGGCTACGCGTGGCTGACCCTCCGCAGTCTCGTTCCCGGAAGTCAGTAGGTCAGCAGCGACTCCAGAGTCTTCCAGTGTCTTTGACCAACCCTTCTTCAATGCTCCGGCGACCCTAATGGCAGTTTTCCTTTCCCGTCCGCTCTCTCCTGTACACCTCTCGACGGGTGCTATCGTCGGCATGATGGAGACAACATCGAAGCAGTCTGTGAACTTCTCCAGTGGCATTGGGTGCGTGATCGGCAGGCTCTTGCAACCAACGTTGACTGTCCCCAGCAAGGCCAGAAGGAGAACGCACACCCCCACATGCCAGCCGCAAGGAGTGCTATGGCGCATTTCTTCGTGCCTTTTGGGAAGGATGGATCGACTCACGCCTTCTGTGGCTCCCTGACATGGTCTATGTCCAATTGACGCGCACCTGGACTACCAGCGCACGTGTCTTTAACCCAGGAATTCTGCTTCCACTCAGATTCTTGTTTGAGAAACCTTATGCAAAGAGTTGTGCAGTCTTCTGAATGACATCACTGAAACCCAGCAATTCAACCTCTTCGGCGAAGGTGGGTTTGTTTCCGGTCCATTCGAGGGCGCCGACCACCCGCGTTGCTGTCGGTTTTTCGTGCATGCGAAAGCGGAAGAGGGGCAGGGTCCGGAAGTTTCCATTGTCATCGAGTCCGAGCACTTCGGCAATTTCCACGAGCCGGCGCGAGCCGTCGCGGAAGCGGCTGATTTGCACGATGATGTCAATGGCGGAAGCGGCCTGGGTGCGCACGGCGCGGAGCGGCAGGTCAAGACCGCCCATGAGCGCGAGCGTTTCCAGGCGGTTCAGGGCGTCCGAGGGCGTGTTGGCGTGGATCGTGGACATGGAACCGCTATGCCCGGAGGTCATGGCCTGAATCATGTCAAGCGCCTCACCACTGCGCACTTCGCCCACGATTACGCGCGTGGGCCGCATGCGAAGGGCGGAATGGAACAGGTCGCGGATGGTCACCCTGCCCCGGCCGTCCTTGTCTCCCGCAACGCACTCGTAATAGAGGACGTGTTCCTGCTGCAACTTGAGCTCACTGGAGTCTTCCAGAACAAGGATGCGGTCCGTGCGGGGAATCAGTCCGGACAAGGCGTTGAGGAGGGAGGTCTTGCCGCTGCCGGTGCCGCCCGAAACCAGCATGTTTTTTTCCATCAGGATGCACAGGCTGAGAAACTCAGCCGCTTCCTCGGTCATCGAATTGCGCTGAACCAGGTCAGAAATCGTGAAATTGACCTTGGAGAACTTGCGAATGGATACGCAAACGCCATTGCGTGAGCATGGCGGCAGCGTCACATGCACGCGTGAACCGTCGGGCAGGCGCGCATCGAAGCGCGCCACGGTGGCAGTCAACGTCCGGCCGACATATTGCGCCAGATTCTTGATGCTCGCCTCGAGGGATTCCTTGTCCGGGAACTGACAGTCCGTCTTTTCGAGGCGCCCCTTTCGCTCAATATATACGCAGTGGTGCCCGTTGATCATAATCTCGGAGACTTCCGGGTCATCGAGATAGGCGCCCACATAACGGAAGAAATACCGGACGGTGTGCCGGTACAACTCCTCGTGCGTCAGGGCAACGGGGCGCGGCTTCTCTTCGATTTCGGGCATGGCTTCCATTAGTGAGGAAGCCCCGCTGCGGGCGGCACGGCAGTGATGCCCGGGCCCATGTTTTCCACCTCAACGCGGCGGTTGGCCGAAAACTCCTCTTCTGATTTCGGATCCTTGAAGAGCGGATCCTTTTTGCCATGGCCTGTGACATCCAGGCGTTCCGGTGGGACCTGGGCCTTCTCCACCAGATAGGCACGGACGGATTCTGCGCGCCGCTTGGAGAGTTCCAGGTTATACTCGTCGCTGCCCTTCTGGCAGGTGTGGCCATTAACGTGCAGGCGGCTCTTTTCAAGGGTGCTGTCTTTGATCGCTTTGCCAAGTTCGTTCAGGGTGGAATGACTTTCGGGGAGGATTTCCGCTGAATCGTATTGGAATCGAATGGGGGCCTGGAAAGCGGGGCCATCAAACTGGAATACGCCGCGCGTACGAGGGCGCGTGAGAATTTTCACAATATCCTCGCTCTTCATGGTTCGGTTCCGTTCGAGCATCTGTATTATCCGCTGTGAATCACTCGATTGCCGTGAAGGGGCAAGGCGATTAAGGGCGTTCTCGGCGAACTCGACGTATTTGGCTTCCGCAGCATCACCTCGCTTGCCCTTTGCCTGCTCGAGATATCTCTTGTAGTACTTGATGGCATCCGCGGTCTTGCCGAGGTTCTCGCAACACGCGCCAAACATATAGGTTACTTCGAACGAATCGGGTTCGAATCCAAGATACTGGTCAAAGTAATTCCAGGCGAGTTCATAGTCCTTGCGATCATAGAAGACCAGGCCACAGTCAAAAAGAGGCTTTGAATAGCCCGGATCTATCCGCGTTGCCTCGAGATAATACTGCAGTTCCTTGTCAGAGGCGTCCTGCAATTTCATGCCTTCCTGTACCTTGGCCTCGGCCTGCACCCGCTCCGGAGACTTTGCCTGTGCCCCGGCTTCGCGGCACGGAAGACTCAGCGTGCAGGCCAGAACGATGACTGCGGCAAAGACATGGGCTATTGACAAACGCGCCTTCTCGCCTGGTTCACACATCATAGGAATCAACATGGACCAATCTCCCTGAAAGGTTATATGTCTTTCGCAAGAATCCGAGGCAACACCTATTTCCCTTTTGTCACGTCTTTCAAGTAATTCGAATACCAATCATCACCTTCTGTCACCGGTCGATGAGGACCGGCAGGCTTCTTGTCACCCGCAGGAGCGGGTTTACCCGACACCGGCTTCGTGGCGGATGCGCCCGGTTTCTGGGTTGTAGGCGAGGTTGATCCAGGTTGTCCCGTTCCCCCGGTGGCCGTGGCGCCGGGGGAATGGTTCCCCGTGCCGCCCGCAGCAGGCAAGACGTTGCCGGGTTTGGCTCCAGGGGGTGAATGGTTTCCTGCTGTCTGCTGCTGCCCGGGTGCGAGGCCCGTATACTTTTGAGCGGTATCTCCAAAGTACTTGTCGTAAAGCTGCGTCGCTTGATCCGAGAGGTACTTTGTGGAGTTCCGCACGGGATTAGCGAGAGTATTGTCATAAAAATCTCCAACCGTCTTTTCAATGCCTTCTTCGGTGATGAAATGCTTCATCACGACTGGCACGATCAATCCGCCGGCAACCCCGCCAATCACCGTGCCTGCCGGTCCGAACAAAGAGCCTATGGCAGCGCCAATCTTCTCGCCCCCGTATTTCTCCACCGCCTCGACACCCTTTTTTGCGCCGTATATCAACATCTCCCGGATCGCAACATTGACCGCCTCAATGTTGCCTTTCTCCTGCTTTGCACTGTAGACCTTTAGTGCAATCTTGCTGCCATCAATGATGTACCCTGTATATTCGAGGGTCTTGCCAAACGCGTTCGGGTCCTGAATGCGCTTAACGAGCGTCTTGTAGGTTTTTCCCCGTTGCGAGAGAGACTCAAACGACTTCTTGGCCGCGTCGTTGGTCCATGCGGCTATCTGGAAGCGGGAGAGCTTCTCGGAGGTCTTGCGCGCCTGTTCCGCGGCTGAATTCACCGTATCCGCATTGCCAACAGCTTCGCCGACAATGTCCAGAAAGGTTATCATGGACTTGGCTTTGGCGACATTGGGGTTCTTGTTCGCCGGGGTTGCCTGCTGCGGCGCAGCACAGGCGGTCCTGGAAGACGTTACAGCCAGCGATACGGTCAGAATGGAAGTCAGGCAAAGAAGCATAGTCACCCAAGACGGCCTGTGAAGTGCGCACGACCTCGACATGGTCTATACCTCTCCCTTCGCTGGGGTCACTTCAACAACAAATTCAGGAGTGAGAACCGGAACAACTCCACGGAGCTGACCGCCGTCTTGCCGTCTGCACCCCTTACCAGGTAGATGGGGATGAACCACTGAGGCACGACGGGGTTTACCAAGGCGGCCACGCCGCCCTCTTTTCCTATCAAGAAGAAATTGGGGGCCATTCGGCCGCGCACATCTGCCGGGAGGTCGAGAATATTGGCTGCTGCACCTTTGTCTTGCGAGGGCGAGACCAGTGCCGAGAACCCCGGCTTGTCTCCACTCGTGATCGCCTTGGTCAGTCGTCTGATCGAGGCAAGGGCATCCCGGGCTTGTGCATTCTTTTCCGGGTTCAGCACAGCAGCAAACATCTCCATTCGCAGGGCCATGCGCAGTTTTGCAGGCAGAAGCTCTTTGCTCTGCGGGCCAAGCCTCGCCAAGAGGGGTTGCGGAATCAGTTCATAAGAACCTTCCAGAGGATAAAACTTGTTGATGGCTTGCTCGGTGCGCGTGTACACCTTGGCAAGCGCAACTGGCAGGGAAGATGCTTCGCGCTGCCACGCCGGAATCACGGCATTCTCATCCACAGGGTCGCCCCGGAGGACTTCACCGCACAATAAGAACCCTTCCAACAGGCTCTTGGCCTCAACATCCAGACCGGCAAGAAAGACGATGTCGCTCCAGGGGTTGTAGAATAGGGCCACAGCCCGATTCCCCTGAAATCGCCCTCCGAATATGAGCGCGGAGGAGAAGAAGTCATGCCACTGCATCTCCTGTTCCTGGAAGTACGGCTCGAATTCCTTCTTCCAAGCGGTGTGAAATCCCGGGCTGGCAAGTGACAATACAGCGCCATTGATGTCGCTGGCGGCCAGCATGCGGAATTCATTGGCCACCGCCACCAGTTTGAGGCTTTGTTGTTCCAACGGAGTCATTTCCTTCTTCATCGCCGAATCCTGCTGATTGGCCTGGTCCGCTTGGCAGACAGAGAAGACACCGAGACAGACCAAAGCCACAGTACTGGACACTATTACTCGTGACACGTGCATTCGCCGGCCTCTCCTTTGCTGGAATGCGCCTACTTCTCAGTCGTGTTGAAATGGACTTGACTCGTGCCCATCTTGCTTTCGCCGCTGCTCACATCTCTGGTGATGGCGCCGGACACGCCATCGAGTCCGCGTGTGCCGGCTTTGTCCAGGAAACTGAGGTCGAGCGGCGTCGTGGAAAAAATCGCCTTCACGAATTCCTGCCCGTAGGGCGGTTCACTCACCCTGTAACTGTACGGTTTGCGCGGAATGAGCAGCGGTGTACTCGCGGAAACCCGGTTGTCCTCATCACTCTCCCGCTGAAGAGAAGTTGGAAACAGGCGCCTAATCTTTCCGGACGGATCAACACTAATCAGGTTCAGAAACCCATCTACGGGTGCCTCGAACTTGTAGCGAAAACTGTCACCCTTAACGTACAGATCTTTCGCCTGTCCTTCCAGGCTTAGCTTGACCTTTATGCGGTCATCGGAAACCGAGGCAAGATTAACGATGGTGTGTAGTCGCTGAAGCTCGCGGGCAAGCCATGGTTCAATTGCCGGCAACCCTGGGAAAACTCTGTCGTCACCCTTGCCCAATGTCTTCTTCAAGTCGCCCTGCAACTCAAGCTGGATCCGCCATTGTTCAATGAGTGAGGTGGTTTCTCCCTTGCGCTTGATTGTGGCAGTAACGTCGTGTTCTTGAGTAGCAGGCACCCATTCGAACCATTCGGGATACGTGCGTACAACGCGCCCGCACAAGTCTTCCGGTGTCGTTACGGGCACAGAGGATTGGGAGGCGGCCGGCACCTGTTCTGCACCAGCCAATGCCAGGCGCAGTTTCTTCCCGGCCCCTCCGGCATTGCTGTCCGCAGCCCAGCCGTGACCGCTAGGCAGACAGGACAAGAGCGCGGCAACAACCATGCAGCAAACTCTGTAGTTCTTCATTCGGCTCACCCTCGTCCCCGCTTGATTTGCTTCCAGCTTCCCACTAAAATACGCGCCAGCACCATGGTATGGACAGTGTCCGACAGGCAAGCGGGGTATTTCCATGGAACTAGATTATGTTCTGATTACCGCAGTGTTCGCGATTGCGATGATGATCATTCTCCGCGAGGCCAACGACCTCATCTTCATGTACTACCAGCATCTCGCACTGCCCGTCTCTCTCCCGATCCCATGATCGATTTACCCCGCCAATCCCGGACAACCGAAGCTATTTCAGCAGCATCAGCGGAATGTCGGTCGCGTTCGAATTCTGCTTAGGGTGTTGTTTACCTTCGGTCAACCGGGGCACTTGCCGGCTCACATAGCTCAAGAGCTCCTGCACGGACAAGTAAGTTTCGTTTCCGTGGCTCGCTTCGCCGGACAGTCCCTTGAGGAGCGCGTATGTAAATGCCCCGTGACCGGGGTCCTTATCATGCATCTTCCAGGACGCGTTTTCGTACGACTTCTCCCCGGCGGTACTTGCGCCGATCGAAATGGTGCCTTCGGCCTTGTTCAAGGCGGAAATAGCCTCGTTCAATTCTTTGCCCGTCTGCACAGAACGGATCGAGGCCAATTTCATCGCACCTGCCTGGCATGTGTCGGTCAGGACGATCACCTTGTGAACGTTCGATGTCAGAATCTTGACCTGTTCATCAAGGTCGCTCATGCGCAATCCGCGTTGGGTCATGTTGTCGAAAGTCGTGTCGTGAGTGAGGTAGTAATATGTCTTCGTCTGGTCGTGTTGCACGCCATGTCCTGCCATAAAAAGAAAGACAACATCATCAGGACTCGCCTGTCCCAAGTGCTTCTCAATTGCGTCCATGACGCTTTCACGTGTGACTTGGTCATTGACCAGCGATTTGACATGAACCTCCCCGAACAAGCTGGCCGCCTTTCCTTTCAGCGTCTCCGCGAGCACAAGTGCATCGTTATCTGCATACTCGAGGTTCATGCTCGGGTCCTGATACTTGGATACGCCTACCGTTAAGACCCACAAGGAGACCCGCTTCAACGACTCCACTGAAACCGGAGCTTTCGCCTGCACCTCATTTGCGCTCCCGCTCTTTGTTGAGAAAGCAAGCGAGTACTTTCCACGTTTGCCAGAAGCATCCCGGGCCTCCACAATGAAGAGATTGTCCCCGGGCTTTGCGGCCGCCGTATACATGAATTTTCCATCTTGGCCGAGTTCAGCGGTTTGGCCATCAACCTCCACAGATTCAATAGCCTTATCGCTTGTTGCTCTGCCTCGAATAATCACATTACCACCTGTGGAACCGGTGTCCACCTCGACACTCACGCCGCGGCCATCTGATTTTGGCTCGTAGATGGTAATATCAACGGTGGCGGTCGGAGGGGTGGGTGCACTGGAAGAGTTTTTGGCAAGCAATTCGGCCATGGCAGCCACATCACTCACATTCACTCTTTGAGCCCGCGCATATTTCTCTTGGGCCGCTCCACGACTTGCCCAGTATTCCTTGTCATTCGCGGGGGCAAACTTGCCATCCAGTTGCTTCAAGAGATTGCCGTAAATCCCATTTAGACTCTCACCTAAATAGTCCCAGCGATACGGCCCCATTTGGGCCGGAAGTGCGGTGCTCTTCTTCTTTTGTGAACTGGCCTTTTCGCGGAACCTAACCAGAGGTTCCTCTTCATCAACAAATCGGGCCTTTACTTCAATGTCCGCATCCCAATGGAAGCTACCGTAGCTGACGGCATAGAAGAAAGGAACCACACCGGGATACATCCCGAGACCAAAAAAACTCATGAGCCCCTTGCATCGTGCTTCGTGCAGAGTTCCTTCGAAGATGACGCCGTCTTTTGAGGGATTCACTTGATCGATATTGTCCACATAGCGAATCGATTTGAACCAACCCCCTTTCTCAAGATGCGTCATCAGAGATTTCGCAGCCTGAATCGTAAAGTCATCCGCCCCTGTTGTGGTCGCTTGGCCATTCTGTGCAAACGTCTGTTTGTCAATCCTCGGTTCGTTGAACTTGGCATAGGGAACACCCCAAAGCAATGCCGAAAGGAGAAACGCATTGTTCGGATTCTTGCGCCCTGAGTCGTTTCGTTCGTCGTTAAACCGCACAACAGCCGCAGTCATTGGGCGAGCACCGGCTCCGGGGGGAGAACCCTTGATATTTCCCAAAACGGAGAAATTCGTGGCACATCCAGGCAAGAGTCCCAAGCCAATCAGGAGAACAAGACCAAGATAAGCCATTCGCATCTTCATTTGTTAATCCCTCGTAGCATTCTCTGGAGATGGTGTTCCATCTTGTCGTTCGAAAGAAACTACAGTCTGTATAGCACGCCATGAAGCAGATGCATCCGTTCGGGCAAGGACGAATGCTTTGGAAAATAGCACGCGCCCTTGCCCTTGAACATTACATTAGGTAGTGTGCTTCAGGAGAACTCGGAATAAGCTATTTCTTGCCAAGTTCCGCGTCGGTCTTGACCTTGATGGCCTTGGCTTTGACCGTGGCTGTATATGTGCGATAGATGAACGGGATTCCGTTCTTCTCAATGGTTGTGGTCATCGGCAGGACGGTGTCCGCGTCGGGTGCTTTGCCAAGCGCATCGTACACAGCGATTCCTTGGGCCACCGCAATCTTTCGAACCAACAGGGACTGGCCACTCGACACTACCCCGACCGGCGCTCCCCACGGGAAGGTGAGGCCCAGAATGGTGACGGACTTTCCAGTCCCTTCAACAGTGCCGGTGACAACATAATCGCTGCGTTCGGCCTGAAGGCACTGTCCGATACCAGAAACCGGGGCGGTCTTGACGGTAGCACAACCGGCAAGAGACATTGCCAACAAGATGGAAAGACAACTGACAGCGAAGATCCTGAACATGGTCCTATTCTCCTTCGTGTTTTGCGTAGTTCGACACCAACGAACAATCTTCTCCCCAAATGAACTCCTGACATACTGACAGTATCATGGACCACGTTTCATCATAGCACCCCTCCACTGTCTTGTTCCCCGCTGCCCGCGCGGGCACACAGCTACCGATCAGCGTTCCGGACGGCCCGGACCGCATATGGCGCCAAATCGTTGTAGCTCACAACGCTTGCATCTGAGTGCAGCACCGTCTGATGTTGACTGTAGGTCCTCCGTTCCACTGAATTGGTCCAGTAGCGATCAGCATGAATGCATCCGTCGAAATAATCGGTATCCAGCATGGTCTTGCCATTACTCAACTTGGTCAAAGACAAGATTTGTTCGAGCCTAGGAAGATACCATCCTGACTTTTCCCCAACCGTCAACTGCGCGCAGTATTGCATGGCATCTTCGAAGGTCATACAGGTATCGGGGGGTGTCTTCTGCCATTCGACACCGAGGACTTTATCCGAGACCGTTCCGTCGTCATTGTCCGTGAAACGGTTCTGAAAAGTCTTGGTAATGTTGCTTGGCTTTCCACCCGAAATCAGTCTTGGACGCCGTTGTTCCATTACGTACTTGACCGGGCCTGTGATTGCCGGAGCAGTCTTGGGCTTTTCTGTCGGATTGGAGGGCGGTGGGGTGGAACCGCTCAGTCGTGCCAGAACAAACTGCCCGCCGAAATTCCCTTGGAACCACGGCTTCTGACTCAAGCGATTCTCAGATGCCCAACGCGAAGTCACATCCTGTGTATGCGAAAATAGCTCCGTCGCAGTTACCACGCCGTCGTGGTTCTGGTCCGCTGCTCCTTCCAGGCCTTTCAAGAGAAACCACGTAAAGGCCCCGTTACCGGTATTGGGCATTTCGTTGGAGACCTGTCCGCCTTCACAGGACGACAACGTGATCATGCCCTTGGAATCACGTTCCATCGCTTTTATGGCATCCGGACTCATTCGATCATCGGCCCGCCCGGCGCCACTATGGCAGGCATCCAGTATCAGGACTTTTCGCTGGGCTGGCGCGGCTTCAACCTGTCTGGCCAATTCGATGAAAGGGAAACCCGTAAAAACCACGTCCGATTTTGCGGCATCCCTGGGTAGCAGGTACAGGGCGCCATTCTCCATGCTTCCGTGACCAGCAAAGTACACAAGAACAGTATCTTCCGGCCCAAGGAGACCAAGCCTGGTCTTGAGAAACGCCATGATATTGTTGCGCTTGGGGAGGCGGTCAGCGCTTTCGCTGTCTGTCAGCAATAATACGTTCTTTTTCGGGAAGCCGTCGGACATGCCCACCAATCTGTCCCGGATGGCCTTGGCATCATTCACGGCATTTGGAAGATCACTGATGCCGGGATCCTCGTAGTCACCCACACCGATAATAATGGCCCACTTTTGCCCATTCCTGGCGGGTGGAGCGCTGGCCGGACCGGTGCTGTCAGTTTGAACCCCGACACTGCGTCCTGCTTCCTGCGGAACTGCCACCTGTCCCCACGCCATGGCGAGGAGACCAGTTGCAGTGAGCAATACTGCGAGATGCCTCAATGCCATTCCCTGACTCCCCTGTAATCTGCACAAGTGCCCCTGCATTGGGATGGTCATACGCTGGTCGTCGGATTATATGGAAGCAGATAGATCCTGTCAAGTCTGCTTGTCGGTCTGATTGTCCGAAACGGTGGGGGAGACCCCGATGCGATCGGATCCGAGTCGGTCGCCAGGGCTGGCATCGGGCGGTCAAGAAGAACCAAGTGCAAATCGCGCGGTTAATAACGTAATCTCCACTCCAATTTCAGCATCAGGAGAGACCGGATAAGTGAACCGTTCAATCACACCCACATGACCGCCATCGGGCAAACACTTGAGTTCAGCCCAATTGCAGTTGGGCGCGGCGACGACAGAGTCTTTCTTCTCGATGACGAGATACCAGACGCTGAAATCTGCAGTACTTGCCCAAGCATTTATCACATCATCGCGCATGAAGGGGCGCTCATGGAAATCATCACGATTCCACCGAGAGAATAACCAAGGCCGTCAAAATCGGCCCGTACGCGGCGCGTCAGGCGCTGGAACTGCCTCGGGATGAATGAATCAAGACTCGTGTTGCTCCTTCCCGTGATGTAGACGCGCGCGTCTACCTACTTCGTCCCTCCGTCCCGCCCCATCCGGCCTTCCCTCAGCTCCGCGCAACTCAAGCCCCTTCAACGGCTTAATCCATCGACGCCTCAGTACCCGATCCCGGCCACCCTCGTTTCCCACGTCACACCGTGCAACGTCCGAAACGGATCTATGGAGGCATTATTTCGGATAGGCCACGGCCCCGCATCGGGTCGGGTCCGCCGATGTCCCAAGGGCGCAATAGGCCGTCTATTTGCGTTCCTTGCCTCGCCCGCGCCGTGAGCTTCTCTCCGTGGCTCTATGACGCCGTGGGCGAACTGAGTTCCTCTCCGAGCTTCTCGGCCTTCGTCGTGAGACAAAGTCGAGGATGTCCCCGGAGAGCATTCACCACGAAGTCCCAGGAGCGGCAGCTATAGAGTGAGCGCGGCTGGGCGCCGCTCGCCTCAGAGGCCTCTCACATGCCAGCCCCGGCGATAGCGCCGCCGGATGTACTCGTTCGCTTCCTGGCTGTTCGAGAACTTCAGTTTCTCGGCATTCCACTCCAGCTTCTTCCCCGGAAAGCGGTTCGCCACGTTGGCGAGGAGCACCGCTTCTGTCAGGGGCCCCGCAAAATCGAAATTGGCGCCGGGCTTCCCGTTGCCCAGGGCTGCCTCGACAAACTCGTGATAGTGATCTTTCGGCTCGAGCTGCGGCTTGGGATAGTCCTTGAACTTCTCCACGGGATACAGATGCGGCGGCCCGACGTGCGGAAGAATCAACGTGCCCTCTTCGCCAATAATCATCGACCCGCTGGGCGGCAGTTCGTGGTCCTTCGGCAGGTCCGGTGACCACGCCGCCGGCGGCTTCTTCTCGCCGTCCATCCACGTGGCCTCGATCTTTGGGCCCGCGGTCAGGGGCGTTCCCGGAAACTCATAACGGGCGATAGTCCAGGCCGGATACACCTCCTCGCTCACACACTCCGCCTCGCACGAAATCGTGAGCGGCGCGCCAATGTTCAGCGCCGTGAAGACCGGGTCGAAAATGTGACAGCCAAAATCGCCCGTGGCCCCCCCGCCAAAGTCCCGCCAGCAGCGCCACTTGAACGGGTGATAGATCCCCTCCTTGTACGGGCGTTTCGGCGCCACCCCCAGCCAAAGATCCCACGCCACCCGCGCGGGCACCGGGTCCTCTCCCGCCGGCCGCTTCTTGTCCGGCGTCGTATACACCGCGGCGCACCACGAATGCCACGCCTTCACTTTGCCGATTGCCCCCTCCTTCAGCCACTGCACCGCCATGCGGTAGAACTCATGCGAATGAATCTGGATGCCCATCTGCGTGGCAACACCCTTCTTCCGCGCCGCCAGCGTCAACTGCCGCGCCTCGTACACCTCATGCGTCAGCGGCTTCTCGCAGAACACGTGCATCCCTTTCCGGATCGCCTTCATGGCCGCCGGCGCATGCATGTGATCGGGCGTCGACACATTCACCGAATCGATGTGCCCCTCTTCCTTCTCGAGCATCTCCCGCCAGTCCCGGTACAGGCGCGCCCCCGGATAGCGCTGCGCCGCCTTTTTCAGGGTCACTTCGTCAATGTCGCACAGGGCGTAGACCTGCACTTTCCCGCTGCTGACGATGCACTCCAGATCCGACGCGCCCTGCCCGCCCACGCCGATCGCCGCATGCTGCAGCTTTCCGGAAGCGTGGGACGCAAAACCCAATCGCGGAAGAATCAACGGCGCGGCGAGGCCCGCGGCCGCCACCCGGTTGATGAATGTTCGTCGGCTAATCTGCACCGCCATGATCACTTCTCCTTGGTTTTTCCTGCACTGCCGCGTTCGCTCTGCCCAATCACGCAATCGAGGTCACATCATAGCGTCAAGGCCTGGCTCCCCGTCAACCACGCGCCGCGCCACCCGCGCCCTGCGCTTTTTCTCTGGCTTTCCTGCCGCATCGGACGTACACTCAACCTGAACACAGGCTGGCCCCAAGCGAAAGGAGACACATCATGGAACGACCGGGCGATGTTACTTTCCAAGGCAACCCATTGACCGCCATCGGCCCCCGGCTCAGCGTGGGGGAGAAGGCGCCGGATTTCGAACTGCTCGCCAACGATCTCTCGCCGGTCGCGCTCCCGGCCTCCGCGGGCAAGATCCGGCTGCTCCTCTCCGTGCCCTCGCTAGACACCCCCGTTTGCGACATGGAGACCCGCAAGTTCAACGAGCAACTCGAAGGACTCGGCGGAGACGTGGTCGGCTACACAATCAGTGCCGACCTCCCCTTCGCCCAGGCCCGGTGGTGCGGGGCCGCCGGCATCAAGGCCATGCAGACCCTCTCCGACCACCGCGAGATGGCCTTCGGCGCGGCCTACGGCGTCCATATCAAAGAGCTTCGCCTCGACGCGCGTGCCGTGTTCGTCCTCGACGGCGTCGGCATCCTCCGCTACATCGAGTACATCCAGGAGATCACCCAGCAGCCCGACTACGCGGCCGCCCTCGCCGCCATCCAAGATCTACTCCACTAAAAGGATTCGCCTCCCACGCGATCCCCCCGTGTGCCTGACCCGACAACACACGGCGTTGCGTCCTGCACCCTTTCCCTCCCGTTTACATCTACTCTCTTCACCCCCCCGTGTACGGGGGGGGCAGGGGGGGGTAGAGAGCGTGGGGCAGGGGGGTAGAGAGCGTTCGGTGTCCGGCCGGGTGGATAGGGGAGACCCGCATCCCCTCCCAATCCTGTCCTTGACAACGCCCGGCCCACCGGCTAGATTGTCGCCATTGCATCTCAACCTGGGAGTGGCTGCACATGGACAAGCGCGTGGACCGGCGGGGCTTTCTGCGGGAGACGATTGCGACCTCGGCGGGCGCCGCCGTGGCGCTGAGCATCGAAGAGAAGGTCCTGCTCGCGCATGGCCAGGAACCCGAAGCGCTCCCGGAAGCGCCTTCCCTTGTGACGCCGTCGAAGCAACTGCCCATGGGCGTCATCGGCAAGACGAAGATCAGCCGCCTGATTTGCGGGGGCAACCTCATCAGCGGCTATGCCCACAGCCGCGACCTCACGTATGTCTCGGACCTCTTGAAACACTACTTCTCCGAGGAGAAGGTCATGGAGACCTTCCAGATCTGCGAAGCCCAGGGCGTCAACACGGCGATGCTGAAGTACGATGCCGACACGGTTCGGATCATCCGGCGCTACTGGAAAGAGCGCGGCGGAAAGATGCAGTGGATCGCGCAGATCGTGAACCCGGACAGCATTCCGCAGGACGCGGAGCGCGCGATTGAAATGGGCGCCATCGGCGTCTTCACCACCGGGCAGATGGGCGACATGCTCGTCGAGACCGGCCACGTCGATCGTCTCGCGAAGGCGGTCGAGGTTGTTCACGAGAACCGGGCCCTGGCGGGCATCAGTTGCCACAACCTCGAAGTCATCCTCGCGTGTGAGAAAGCGGGCATCAAGCCCGACTTCTACATGAAGACTTTCCATCACCGGAACTACTGGTCGGCCAAACTCGAGGAACGCCACGACAACCTCTTTGAAGAGACGCCCGAGCGCACGATCGAAGTCATGAAGGGCCTTACAACGCCCTGGGTGGCCTTCAAGGTGCTCGCCGCCGGCGCAATCCCTGTCCGCGACGGCTTCCGTCACGCCTTCGAACACGGCGCCGACTTCGTCTGTGCCGGCATGTTCGACTTCCAGGTCGCCGAAGACGTGACGATCGCCAAAGAAGTGATCGCCGAGTTCCCCGAACGTTCCCGCCCCTGGCGCGCCTGATCCATCACGCCGCACAGATCACCCAATCGACTACGAATTCACGCACGGGACTCATCCCATTCCTGAGTTCCTGAGTTCCAGATTCCTCTCCGTTCACGAGTCCGTATTCGAGTTCATTTCGAGCTCACGAACGCCACGCAGGCAGCCCCTCTTCATGGCAAAAAGACCCCGTTGACGTTCCGGCTCCCGCGTGTTAGCATTATTCTCAGCTGAAGAGTCTAGTCCGAGAGGTGCGACAATGCAGTCAAAGGGTTGAGTACACGGCAGGGGGTTTGTGCCATGAAGACCAGAGGGTTAGACGGGTTCACGTTGATTGAGTTGCTGGTGGTCATCACCATCATCAGTATTTTGGCGGCCATACTGCTTCCCGCACTGGCCCGCGCGCGAGAAGCGGCCAACCGCACGTCCTGCTCGAACAACCTCCGGCAGTTGGCGATGTCCTTCCAGATGTACGCCAACGAGAACAGCGGGCAGTACCCCCCCGGTGCGGGGAATCGCGCCTGGGGAGAAGCCGCGCTCCACACCCAGGAAAATGTCACCGGCTATTCGCGGCGCCTCATCCGCAACAACTTCATCTTTGAAGGCAAGGCCATCTATCCGGAGTATCTGGACGATCTTCGCGTGCTGGTGTGTCCCTCCGGCGTGGCGGGACGTTCCGGCGTACGCGGACGCTGGTTCATGGACGAAACCTTCGCCGAAGACCGCGTAGAACGGGCCGTGTACGAAGAGCCGTCCAACAGCGCCGCCATCGCCCGCTTGCAGGGACTCCGCGGGGATTGCGAGTGCATCACCAACCAGATGTACACCTACTTCCCCTATGCCATCATCACCGAGGAACAGGGCTTGTTCCTCTGGAACCAGCTCTATCAGCGCATGTATCTGGGCGACATGGATTTCATGGGTGCCGATCAGGTGGTCGATGACACCTGGCCCATCGATTCCTATGGCCGCGCGCCCGGCGGAGGAAATGTCTTCTACCGGATGGCCATCAATGTGAGCCGCCTTTTCATTCGCGACGTCAACAACCCCACGGATGGCTCGAAGGCCGATTCCGACATCCCCGTCCTCTTCGACACAGTGGCCGACAGCGGCATGCTGAAGCTGAACCACAACCCCGGCGGCGGCAACATTCTCTACCTCGATGGCCACGTGGCCTTCGAGAGCTATCGTCCCAACCGGGCGGCCGTGGCGGGTCCCGAATGGCGCTTCTCCTTCGCCACGGTTCCCTTCACCACGGATTTCCTCGAATTTCTCCGCGCCAATGTCTACGACAACCTGCCCCTGATTAACGTGCCGCCCTGGTGCGGCAACCGTCTGGCCGGCACTGTTTTCGAACCCCGATACTGGTACTACCCCCACGACCCCATGTACACCGGCCTGGTCTTCAATAGCCCCTACGGCGGCTGAGCAGTGTGTTTCTACACCGCGCGCCTTCGCGGGCGCGGCGTGATTGTGCCATAGTCGGATGGAGTGGTAATTCCCGGGCGGGTTCGCGAGGAATCCCCCGGTGCTTAGGACATCGCCAACAACGTGGGAGGCGCCGAATGGATTGTTTCGTCTGCAACACCCGGGGCGCCGTCGATTCGTGCGCCATCTGCCATGCCATGCTCTGCGAAGTCTGCAGCGCCGCGTGCGCCATGTGCGGCAAACTCGTCTGCCCCCAGCACGTGCACAAAACCCACAGCGGAAAGGACCTGTGCCTCTCCTGCCAGGAAAAGCGACGCGCGGCGCACCAAGCCCGGCTCGCCAAGGAGGAGCGGGGTGAGTTTCCCCCGGATATTGACAGCGCAAGCGAACCGGGAAAAGAAAGAGAAGCGGACGCCGAGCGTCCCGTGCTCGTTGCCAGCGCCCGCAAGCCGCCACCCCCCTGGACGCTTTGCCTGTATACCGCATGTCTGGGCCTGGCGCTCGCACTGCTGCTGCTTGCCCTGCCCGGCATGCGCCGGGTCAACCTGCCGTGGGGAGGTTACCTTCCCATCCCCTACGTGCTGCTGCTCATCCCCGCTGTCTCCGTGTTCTGGGGCGCGGGCGGCCTGCTCGTGAAAGAGTACCGCGAGGACCGCATGCGCTGCGTGCTCGGCATGGGCCTTGCCCTTGTGGCTTCCATGATCCTGGTTGCCGCCGTCTTTACGGACCCGGTGCGCCGCGCCGAGGCCGAAGCCCGGCGGATGGAATCCATGCGGAGCCAGATGTCTCCCGAAGAACTGAAAGTCTGGCGCGAGGAAAAGCTGCAGAAATACAAACGATAGCCCCGTACCCGAAAGCGAGAGCGGGGGGGAGGGCCGTTACGTCGCCGCGCCGCTCTTGCGCAGGCGTTTCTCCCGCATCTTGTCGATGACGCGCTGCACTTCCCGCATCTTGACGTGGATCCGCGTGTTCTTCGGCTCCATCTCATGCGCTTTCTGCAGGCATTCCAGCGCCTGAGGGTACTCGTGCCGGTGGATATGCCAGGCCCCGATGTTGTACATCGTGTAGGCGAACTTCTTGATCAACTCGACGGAATCGGGCGTCTCCTGCATCGCGTGTTCATAGGCCTGCAGCGCCAGGAAGTAGTCGCGAAAACGAAAATGGAAATCGCCCGCCGCCTCCGCCCGCGAGATGCCTCCAATTGCGTGCTTCTCCACATACTCCTGCAGATCGGAGGTCAATTTCTGCTGATACTCGGCCGGCGTATACACGCGCTCGACCGCGGTGCTCTCCACCAGGACGCTGATATTGTTCGACCGCGTGTCCTTCGGAAAGAGGAAAAAGCGCCGGGCGTCCGTCCGGAACTGGCCGTGGATATGGCCCTCGATGATCTCTCCATCCTTGAACTGCACCACGATCTCCGCCCCCACCGGATGCGGTTGGGCGTAATTCTGGTCGCGATCGAAATGACCGTCGAAGCTCTTCACATAATAGACGGCCTTCAACTCCTCATACGATACGAAGAGACGCTGGTCCAGCAGCCGTCCCGAAAGATCGCAGAGATCGGCATAGAAGCCGTTGCTCTCCAGATTCATCGAGAAACAGACCCCAAAACTGGTCTCGCCGCTCTTCCGATGAATCACCAGCCGCTGGCGATCCGGCCGCTGCAGTGTCTTCTCCCGCCGCTCCTGCTCCTTCACCTTCTCGTTGATGGACTTGAACTCCATGCCCGTGCGCTTCGTGATCGCCTTGAAGTCCCGCCGGCAAATGTGCTCGCCCTCATGAACCGTGAAGCACTCGTTGCACCCCAAGTCGCCGCAAACGCTGCAATAGCCGACCAACTCATTCTCGGGATGGATCGAACAGATCATCTCGGCCTCCTTTCGGCTTGCCTCGGATTTGGGTGGTAACGTTAATGACACACAACCCCACCCTGTCCGCCGCGATCTTCGCCTCTCGCCGACCGACCCCACTTTCTTCTATAATTTACCTTAACGGCATTTTACACGGTATCGCGGGCTTTTTCAATAGTCTCGCCCGTCCACCGTACCCTGCCCGCCATCACTTTCGTGTTCCTCGGCTGAACGGGAGGGCAGGATAGCCTTCCAGGCCCCGGTTCCAGGCCTCTTCCCCAACCCCTCTTCACCCAAAAACTTGCAACGTGGGCCGTTGGCCGCTATAATGAAAATTCTCAAGTGATCCGCGGTGTGCCAGCGCTCTGCCAAAACACCGCCTTCATTTGCCGGAAGGGAAGTTCGGGCACGTTTGGCGCGTTCCAAGCATGCCTCTTTGTGTTTGTATGTTTGTGAACCGTGGCCATTCGGGGCGAGTGGCGGAATTGGCAGACGCGCTGGACTTAGGATCCAGTACCGCAAGGTGTGCGGGTTCAACTCCCGCCTCGCCCACCAACGCGTGAGTATGCAGGACACCATGAGCGATCAGGAAAAAGACGACAGCACCCAAGACGCCGCAACGACCGAAACCGCCGATACCGGGCACGAACACGATCATGGCCACGATCATGGCCATCACCACGACCACGGCCATGACCACGACCATGATCATGAAGCCGAGTTCGAGTTCGTGGAGGCGCCTGTCTTCGAAGTTGAGTACAAGGGCGAATGCGCGTATGAGGTGAAAGCGACCGTGGCGCCCGCCAACGAGAAGAAGCAGAAGAGCGAACTGCTCGATAAACTGCAGGAAGATGCCGAACTTCCCGGTTTCCGGCGCGGCCGGGCTCCGCGCGGTTTGTTGGAAAAGAAATTCGGGAAGGCCGTCCGCGGCGATGCCACGGAGAAGCTGGTTTCGGCCGCCTTCCAGAAGCTCATCAAAGATCAGAAACTGAAGCCGATCCAAGCCCCCCAGATCGACGGATTGGAGGATGTCCTGGACCGCCCCGAAGATCAGCCCCTGACCTTCACGCTGAAATTCGAGGTCGCGCCCCGTTGCGAATTGGGCAAGTACCGCGGCCTCGCCGTCGAGCGCCCCGTCCGCAAGATTTCGGAGGAGGACATCGAGAACGTCCTGTTGCACACCCGCGAACGCTTTGCCCTCTATGAGCCCCTGGCCGACGGTGAAGCCCAGGACGGCGACCAGGTCATCATCGATTTCAAGGGCATGGTCGACGGCGTTGAATTCGCCGGCGGCTCCGCCGAGAGTTACCCCTACATCCTCGGCTCCAAGCGCTTCTTCCCCGAATTCGAAGCCGCTCTGGTCGGCATGAAGCCCGGCGCCGAAACCACCTGCGTCGTCAATTTCCCCGAGGACTACTCCAACGCGCAACTGGCGGGCAAAGCCGCCAACTTCACCATCAAGGTCTCCGAACTCAAGCGCAAGCAAGTCCCCGCGCTCGACGACGAATTCGCCAAGATGGCCGGCGCCGAAAGCGTTGCCGCCCTCCGCGAGAAGGTGGCCGGAGACCTGAGCAAGCGCACCGAGGCCGACAGCCAGCAGGCGGCGGAATACCACGCGCTCACCCAGATCATCGGCGATACTTCCTTCGAGATGCCCAAGAGCCTCATCGACGAGGTCTCGAAAGAGTACTACGAGCAGGAACTCAAGCGCCTGCGGGAACTGCGCGTCCCCGGCTCCGAAGTCGAGAAGATGGACGAGGAAATCAAGGCGCGCACCCGCGAAGACGCCTTGCGCTACATCAAGACCTTCGTTGTCCTCAATGAGATCGGCGAAGCCGAAGGCGTTGAAGTGACCGACGAGGACTTCGAGAAGGAAGCCGAAGCCATTGTCTCCCGCACCGGGATGGGAATGGAGGTCGTCAATCGTTACCTTCAGCAGGAAGATCAACGCGACGAATACGCGACCCGGATCTACCGCCAGAAGGCGCTGGCCGTCGTCATGCAGCACGCCATCGTCACCGACAAGGAAGTGACGGAAGAAGAGCTGCAGAAGGAAGCCGCGAATGCACCGGCCTGATCCCGAAGACCTGATCATCCGCCATCAGGCGGACTTGTTCCGCCTGAATCCGGTATCCCCCCGCGCGGTCACCATCTATGAGCAGACCAGCCGGGGGGATCGCCCCTATGACATCTATTCCCGCCTCCTTGCCGACCGCATCATCTTCCTCGGCATGCCCATCGACGATTACGTGGCCAACTACGTCATCGCTCAGCTCCTCTTCCTCGAAGCCGAGGACCCCGACAAGGACATCAACATCTACATCAACACCCCGGGAGGCAGTGTCACGGCGGGCTTGGCCATTTACGACACGATGCAGTTCGTCAAGCCGGACATCACCACCATCTGCCTGGGGCAGGCCGCCAGCATGGGCGCCGTGCTCATGGCCGCCGGCGCCAAAGGCAAGCGCTTCGCGTTGCCCTACGCGCGCTTCCTCCTCCATCAGTTGGTCGGCGGCGTCCAGGGCCAGGCTACCGATATCGATATCCAAGCCCGCGAAATCGTCCGCATCGGCGAAATGATCGACGAAATCCTGGTCAACCACACCGGACAACCCATGAACATCATCCGCCGTGACAGCGACCGGGATTTCTTCATGGGCGCCGAAGAGGCCAAGGAATACGGTCTCGTCGACGAAATCCTCATCCGGAAGCGAAACTAGGCCGGGAACCCCGCCCGGCGTCGCGGGATTCTACTTACGGGACGGTCGTTTGACCAACCCCATGGTTTAGTGGCACAATGGGGGGTGAGCCCCGCAGAGCGTGGCGGAGTAGAGGAAAACTCTTGACAGTTTTCCCGAGAAAGTGCTATAGTTGCCCCAAGCATCGGGCGGCCCATTCGGCCAACATGGGAGTTTAGCATGGCGCCTCAGCGCACCCGGAACGATGTTCCTACCTGTTCGTTTTGTGGCAAGCGCCACGATGAGGTCAATAAGCTCATCGCAGGCCCGGATGTGAACATCTGCGACGAGTGTGTCCATCTCTGTGGCGAAATCGTCGCCGAGGACCGCGCCCGAAAGGGCGGCCATCGCGCCATGCGCGTGCCCGCTCCGCGCGAGATCAATGATTTCCTCGACCAATTCTGCGTCGGCCAGGTCCACGCCAAGCGCGTCTTGTCCGTTGCGGTTCACAATCATTACAAGCGCATTGCTTCGGGCGGCGAGATCGACGGCGTCGAGATTCAGAAGTCGAATGTCTTGCTGATCGGGCCTTCGGGCTGCGGCAAGACCCTCCTCGCCGAAACCCTTGCCCGTTTGCTCGACGTCCCCTTCGCGGTGGTCGATGCCACCACCCTCACCGAGGCCGGCTATGTCGGCGACGACGTCGAGAACGTCATCCTAAAACTGCTTCAGGCCGCCGATTTCGACCAGGCCCGCGCCGAAATGGGCATTGTGTACATCGACGAAGTGGACAAGCTCTCGCGCAAGAGCGACAGCCCCTCCATCACCCGTGATGTTTCCGGCGAAGGCGTGCAACAGGCCCTGCTCAAGATCCTCGAGGGCACTGTGGCCAACGTCCCCCCGCAGGGCGGCCGCAAGCACCCGCAGCAGGAGTGCATCCAGGTCGACACCCGCAATATCCTCTTCATCTGCGGCGGCGCCTTTAACGGCCTCGAGAAAGTGATCGAGAAGCGGCTCGGCTCGAACGTCATCGGGTTTAACGCCGAAATCCGTTCCAAGAAGCACCGGCGTATCGGCGAACTGCTGATGCATGTCCGCCCCGAAGACCTCATCAAGTTCGGCATGATCCCCGAATTCTGCGGACGACTGCCCATCGTCGCCACCCTGCACGAACTCAACGAGGAAGACCTCAAGCGCATCCTCATCGAGCCGAAGAACGCCCTCACCCGCCAGTATGAGAAGCTCTTCCAGCTCGAGAACGTCGCCTTGCGCTTCCCCATTGAGACGATTGAGGCGATTGCCGATCGCGCCATCCAGCTCGACACCGGCGCGCGTGGCCTGCGCAGCATCATGGAAGAAGTCATGCTCAGCGTCATGTTCGACATCCCCTCCCGAAAAGACGTTCGGGAGTGTGTCATTACGCCCGGCTGCATCACGAAACAGGAAGAGCCGCTGCTCGTCTATGAGCATGACAATTCAGTCCGCTCCATCGACCTGAGCCAGCGTTCCGCCTCCGCATAAGCGCTCGCATCCGCGCTCGCCCAGACAACGTCGGCCCTCCGCACACGCGGGAGAGGTGTGCATAACCTTCCGGGGGTCCGCCGCGTCGGGCGCATTTCCCTGGCCCTCGCCGATTCGCTATACTGTGCGTTCGATTACGCATATCACCCCGCAATAGATGGAGACCTTTCATGGCCCGGAAATCGTCCGGAATCAATGCACAGACGCTGCGCCTGCCCCTGCTCCCGCTGAAGGATGCCGTCATCTTTCCGCGCATGGTGGTCCCCCTCCTGGTCGGGCGCCCCGCCTCCCTCGCGGCCATCGAGGAAAGCCTCGCCACCGACCTGCCGCTGTTCCTGTGCACCCAGCGCGACGCCGCCATGGAAGATCCTGGTGCCGAGGATATGTACAAGGTCGGCGTTGGCGCGAAAATCCATCAGACGCTGCGGATGCCGGACGGAACCATGAAGATCGTTGTGGAAGGCGTCGGCCGCGGCCGTGTCACTAAGTTCGACTTCAGCGGGAACTTCGCCGAAGCCGTGGTTGCCCAAATCGCGCCCGACACAGTCAACACGAAGGAACTCCAGGCGTTGATGCGCGCCGTGCTGACGCAGTTCGAGGAGTTCGTCCGGCTCAGCCAGCGCGTTGCCCCCGAAGTCTTCTCGGCCATCCAGGCCATGGCCGAACCCGACACGCTCGCGGACTCGATCTGCGCCTATCTCCCCGTGCGCGTCGAGGAACGCCAATCCCTGCTCGAGGCGATTACGGTGCCCGATCGCCTGAGCCTGATGCTCGAACTGCTCATCCGTGAAAACGACCTCATGAAGATCGAACAGAATGTCCGCGACCGCGTCCGGGAACAGATGGAACGGGGCCAGCGAGAACACTATATCCAGGAGCAGATCCGCGCGCTGCAGCAGGAACTCACCGGGCGCGAGGACGGCGGCGGCAATGAATTCACGGAGATGCGGGCGCTCATCGACAAGGCCAAGATGCCCAAAGAGGTGAAGGAGAAGGCGGAACGCGAGTATTCGCGCTACGAACGCATGCCCCCGATGAGCCCCGAAGGCTCCATCATCCGCACGTACCTCGAATGGCTCTGCGACATGCCCTGGCACCGCCGCACGAAAGACGCCATCGAGCTCAACACCGCCAAGAAGGTCCTGGACGAAGACCACTATGGCCTCGACAAAGTGAAGGAGCGCATCCTCGAGTTCCTTGCCGTGCGCAAGCTGAATCAGAGCGTGAAGGGGCCGATCCTGTGCCTCGTGGGGCCGCCCGGCGTGGGCAAAACCTCCCTCGGCCAATCCATCGCGCGGGCCATGAACCGCAAGTTCGTGCGCGTGTCCCTGGGCGGCGTCCGGGACGAGGCGGAGATCCGCGGCCACCGCCGCACCTACATCGGCGCGCTGCCCGGCCGGGTCGTGCAGAGCATGAAGAAAGTCGGCGTGAAGAATCCCGTCTTCATGCTGGACGAAGTGGATAAAATGAGCGTCGACTTCCGGGGCGACCCCTCGTCGGCGCTGCTCGAAGTGCTCGATCCCGCACAGAACAAAATGTTCAGCGATCACTACCTCGAAGTCGAATTCGACCTCTCCGAGGTCTTCTTCATCGCGACCGCCAACAATGAATACGACATTCCCT
>CAILVY010000048.1 GCA_903837785.1 Candidatus Hydrogenedentota bacterium | reverse complement strand
GGCGAAGGCGAAGGCGAAGAACCTGAACCGCTGTCTATTCTGCTTCCTCCGTGGAGCGCCGCATTATACGAGGGGACGAATTACACGCTGTATGTCTCAGTGACTGGCGGCGTGGGGCCGGTTCACTATGACTGGCGCAAGGACGGCGTAACCTTGGGTGCCGCAGATTTGCCGCTGTTTGCGTTGACCGGAGTGACCGCTGCGAGTGAGGGCAGCTATGACTGTGTCGTGACGGATGGCGTGACCACGCTGCAGTCCGCGGCCGCGATAATCAGCGTTCTCACACCGCCTGCCAGCGGATTCCACGGGGCCGACACGGATCAGAATTGGAGCGTGTCCCTGACGGAACTGTTGCGGCTCGTGCAGTTCTTCAATTCGGGGGGCTTTCATTGCCAGCCGGGCACCGAGGATGATTTTGCACCCGGAGCTGGCGACCACTCCTGCGCGGCCCATGACAGTGATTACCTGCCCCAGGATTGGGCCATCAATCTGACGGAGTTGCTCCGGCTGATTCAGTTCTTCAATTCGCCCGCGGGGGCCTATCACCCCGCGACGGGAACCGAGGACGGCTTTGCGCCGCAGGCGGGATGAGCCGACGCGAACGATGATGAGATTGATGCCCTTCCGGCGGGGCGCCATACTGTCTGAAAACGGGAGTATGGCGAGATGACATGCGTGGTGTTGATCTTGGGGGCGGTCCTGGCGGCGCCGGCGATGGAACTGCACACCTCAGTCTCCATGGACTGGATGCGTTGGCATGTGCTGATGACGGTCACCGGCGCCGGCGAGGAAGGGCGAAGCCTGCGTCCGGCGTTGCGGGCCGAAGGAGCGCACGTGGTCTCGGTGCAGCCGGCGGGGACAACGAATGAAGACGGCGCCCCTTCGCTCTTCATGATTGTCCTGGAGCGTGAATCCGGCGCTGTCTCTGCCACATTGACGGCCGGCCTGGAGGGCGTCTCCGGAACGATGGCCCGCTGCGATTTGCCCGTGGGATATGACCTCTCAACGAATACGTGGGAGCTGTGCCACGGGGGAGACTCCTCCTTCGCGCCTGCGGATGCGGAGTGGATTCCCGTGAAACTGCCCCGTCTGTGGGAGGCCATTGGCGTCACGTGGGTGCGAACGCGGGTGAATGTTCCGGAAACCTTGCGGGGCGTGCCGTTGCATCTTCGGCTGGCGGCGGTTGACGACAGCGACACGACGTATCTTAACGGCCAACGCATCGGCTCAACCCAGGGTTGGGACAAGCCCCGCGATTATGTGCTGCCGGAAGCCTGCGTGCGATGGGGCCAGGAGAATGAACTTGCGATTGCGGTGGAGAATGTCAACGCGGGCGGAGGCCTGTACCGCACGCCGATAGAGGTCGTGGCAGGCAGCGGGCAAACGGCCCTCTCGAAGTCTACCCGGTTGCCGCTGCAGCCGGAAACGGAACGGGCGCCGGGCAATCCGCTTGGACAAAGCACCCCGTTACGGCGCATGGAGGTGCGCAACGGCGTCTTGCAGTATGAGGACGGGGGAGAGGTGGCGCTTTGGGGCGTGAACTACTATCCCCAGAGCTGGACCGAATACGAGAGTCTGAAGTCCCGAGGCATCGACCACCGGAAGGCCATCGACGATGACTTCGAGGATTTCTCGGCGATGGGAATCGACCTCCTCCGCATCCATGTGTTTGACCGGGAAATCTCGGACGGCCAGGGCAACCTGGTGCGCAACGAGCATCTTGACCTGCTGGACTATCTGGTCGCCAAGTGCAACGCGAACGGAATCTACCTGATGCTCACCCCGATCGCGTGGTGGCCGAGCGTGGGAGAACGGCCCGGGAGCTTTTCGTCCGAGACGCCCAAACAGGCGATGTGCCTGTGGCCGGAGGCTTGGCCTGCACAGGCGAATTACTTCCGCCAATTCCTGAGCCATAAGAATCCCCATACTGGCCGAAAGCTCTTCGAAGAGCCGTGCCTGGCGTTGCTCGAACTCTTCAATGAGGCGGATTACTGGAATTTCGAGGCAATCCGGGACAGAGAACCCGGCAGCGTCTACGGACATGACACGAAACTGAATCTGCGCGGCCTGGACGGCGTTCGGGCCGCATGGGAGCGTTTTGCGCCTTCGGCGGAATGGAGGACCCCTGAAGTGTTCGCATTCTTCCGCCGTAATCAGCTCCGCCGGTACATCGACACAATGATTGGAGCGATTCGCGAAGTGGGGGCTCGCCAGCCGGTGGCCTTTTTCCGCACCTGGTGGTCCAATCTTCCTGATGTGTCACAAGGCATTGCCGACAGCCAGTGTTCGGCAATCACTATCGGCAATTACCCCGGGGGTTTGCCGGCCACGCCGCTGAACGATGGAAAGAACCTGCTGAGCGAAACGAAGGAGTGGGAACTGGAACGGGTTTTTGAAACGAAGGCCCGTCTCGTTTACGAATTCGACGCGGCGGGCGCCTTGAACAGCGCCTATCTCTATCCCGCAATGGCGCGGCAATTCCGCCATCTGGGCGTGCAGACCGCATGCCAGTTTCAATACGACCCGCGCGCGCTTGCCCACCTGAACCCGGACTGGCCGCAGCACTATCTCAACTATCGCCACACGCCGGAGAAGGCGGTCAGCTTCATGATTGCGGGCGAGGTCTTTCGGCGCCTGCCACGCGGCGCGCATTTCGAGCCGGGCGTGGAAGAGCAGGTCTTCGCGCCCGGCGCATGCAGCTTTGCGAAGAACGTCTCGCTGCTGTGTGCCGAGGACTGCTACATGCAATCCCGCCCTACGGACTGGCGGCCCTTGCCTGTACCTCCCTCGCCCGCGCGGATCGTCTCGGTCGGTGCATGCCCGTACTTCGAATATGGCGGCACGGGCATTGTGCAACTCACTTTTCAAGGGGATCAGGCGGAACTGCGTATTGCCCCGGACGTCGAACGCTTGTGCACCGCGCTGACCGGGTCCGACGAGAAGCCCCTGAGCCGCTTGCACGAGGCGGAGCACGCGTTCCGGCTGACGGTGGCGGGATGGGAGCATCCGCGTGTGACGCGCAGCCAGAACGCGGAATGGACGAGCGTGTCGGTGGCGTCGGGGGGCTTCATGGCGCGGGCAGGCGTTTATCACCTGGAAAGGCAGGCGTGGGACTACTTGCCGCCGCGCTGCAACTGAATCCTCAGGATCAGTGCCATAGCTTGATCCTGCATTTCCGTGGCCAGCTCTTCCACGCGCTTCGAGAAGAAGCCGTGGAAGGCCACGGCGGGAATGGCGACAACCAGGCCGCTGACTGTGGTTATCAGCGCCTTGGCGATCCCGTCCGAGAGTATCTGCGGATTGCCGAGTCCGGCGACCGAGATCGCATTAAACATGTCGATCATGCCGAGCACGGTGCCGAGCAGCCCGAGCAGGGGGCTGACGCCGGCGATGATCTCGAGCGTAGTCAGGCCGCGTTCGAGCCGGGCCACTTGCGCGCGTCCGGCCGCCCGCATGTTCTCCACGCAGTGTTCATAGTCCAGATGGCGCGATTTCAACACCTCGATCACGATCATCGCGAATGCGCCCGCGCAGCGCTGGCACGCCGTGATGGCGCCGGTGGCCGCGGTTTCCCCCTCGTATTCCCCCGCGACGCGGAGCGCCCGGGGATCGATCACGAAATGCCGGCGCAACACAAACAGGCGTTCGATGATAATGGTTAGTGCAAACAGCGAGCAGAGGCCCAACGGAATCATGGTCCAGCCGCCTTGCCTCAACATAGTCAACGTATGAAACATCCCCGCTCCCTTACTGCCGCTTCTTTCACATCACTCAAAGGAAATTAAACGTCCACCGGATTTCCAGGTTCTTATTACGATACATGTCCGGAACCTTGAATGGAAATGGCTTGAACGGCCCCGCCTTCTCCACGGCTTCTTTGCATAGGGCCGCGTAGACCCGATCGGCCGGTTGCCCGACGACGTTGACGTAGGCGATGCGCCCATCGGAGGCGATGGCGCAGTCAATCAGCACCTCCGACGGCGAAGTGCCGGAATAGCGCGTGAGCAGCATGGCATTCCAGCGGCGCTCGACCTTGCGGCGGACTTCATGCAAATAGGGCGCGACTTCGCTTTGCATCGCTTCGAAGCCCGGAATCCCTTGTTTATCCACTTTGTCGTAGACACGGCCCCGGGAGAAGCGTGCACCCCCTTCGGGCACGTCCGGCATTGAAGCAGGCGGCGCGTGCTGCGGAGGGGCGGCCGCGGAAGTGCGCTCCTGTTCCGGCGTCGCAATCTCCGGCGGCATTGCCTTGGCCAGTTGCACACTTTTCGAATCGGGTGGGGAGGGCTTCACGGTCGACGTCTCCGTGCTTTTCTCCACAGGTTTCTTGCTGGCCAGCGCGGGGGCGGATTCCGCCGGAGCAGGCGAGGGCGGCGGCACCGGCTCGGCCGGGGGCTTCGCGGCCGAAGGCGCCGCCAATGCGTCCAAGCCGGACGTCTCCTCGAGATGAGGGCCCGGTTTCGTGCCATCCCGCAATTCGAGGTCGGTCGCGTTGGAATCCTCAAGCGCGATCAAGTCCGTCGCCGCCACCGGCGCTGTGGCCGGCGTATGCACGTCCACTAACTGCCGCGGCGCTTCCGGTTCCGGCGGGCGGAGATTCAGTACAACGGGAGGATGTTTGCCTTGCGTCCCGAGCGTCAGTCCGGAAGCCCGATGGCCCCACGGCAATGCCATAACCGCCAGGTGAATCAGCACAGAACAGGCGACCGCCACTGTAAGGCGGCGCCGATATTCAGTGATTATGTCCACGTGCGAAAACACGACCGCATTTTAGCAGAAGGGCGGAACCGAACGCCGAACCGCCCCATGCGGGATGCCGAACAGGCCGGCCATTCCGTGCCTCAGACCTCCTTGGGAATCCCGTAGGGCTCGCGGCCGGCGCGCGCGACATACTTGTTCGCGTCTTCGTCGTTGACGAACAGCTCCTTTTCGGGATCCCATTGAAGTTTGCGTCCGGCCCAGCGCGCTATATTGCCGAGGTGGCACATCGTGGCGCTGCGATGCGCAATCTCGACGTCCGCGATGGGTTTCTCCCGGCTGCGGATGCATTCGAGCCAGTTGAGGATGTGGGCGCCTGTCGTGTCTTTGCGCAACTCGAGGTCCTTCGGCGCGTTCTTCAGCAGCTCCGACGGCGTGGCCTCGAGCTTGTCGCGATCAATCCGCAACTTGCCGTTCTCGCCCTCGAAGAGTCCGCCGCCGTGTTCTTCCGGCTCATCCAGACGAACCAGGACGCCGTTGGCGTAACGCATCGACACGGGCCGCTTGAGCGGTTCGCCTTCTTCCGGCCAGATTTCCACCGGGCACGATTCGTCCATGCCCAGCGCCCACTGGATGATGTCCAGGCCATGCGCGCCCCAGCCGGTCATTTCTCCGCCTGAGTACGGCCGGAAGGAAATCCAGCCCGGTTTCGCCCGCGGAAGATAGAGGTCTTCATGATACGGCCGGGGGGTGGTCTGCCCGCACCACGCGTCCCAATTCAGACCTTCGGGCACGGGCTGCTCGGGCAGTTCGCATTCCCACGGACTGAGATAATTGCTGCCGTGCACCACGCTGATTTTTCCCAGCGCGCCGCTGCGCACGAGTTCGCAGCCGTAGCGGCAGTTTGTCTTCGAGCGTTGCTGGCTCCCCGCCTGAACGATTCGCTTGTATTTCCGCGCCGCGTCGACGAGGGCGCGGCCCTCGCGGATCGTGAGCGTGAGCGGCTTCTCGCAGTACACGTCTTTGCCGGCCTGGCAGGCGTGGATGGACGGCAGCGTGTGCCAGTGGTCCGGCGTGGCGACGATCACCGCATCGACCTGCTTGTCCTGAAGCAATTCGCGATAGTCCTGATACTTTCCCCATTTCTGATCGCCGCAGGCGGCATCCATGCGCTTGCGGAAGAAGTCGCTCACGGCGACCGCCTCCGCGTTGGCCTGCTTCGCCACCCGCAGAAAATCCGCCTTGAGTTGCAGGGCGCGGCGGCCGACGCCGATGAATCCGACGCCAATGCGGTCATTTGCGCCGAATGCGGAGGCCGGGATGATATACGGAGCCGCGAATACGGCCGCGCCGCGTATCAGAAAGCCGCGCCGGGACAGCGTTGTCTGCTTCGCCATGATAACCTCTCCTTGTTGCTCGATCGTTGCGCTGGACTAGTCGTGCATAATCTTTATCAGGTGCAATTCCGCATCGAGCGTTCCCGCCCTGCACGGAAAGTTCTGACACGTGAGATCCGCCTGTTGAAGCAAATCCGAGAGCTGGCCGGGATTGGGTAGCGGCGTGCTTGCGGCAACGACAAAGATCGTCTCCGCGCCCGCCGGCGGATCGAGGCGGAACCACCTGGTTTCATCGGAATCCGGAAGTGCATGCTCTTCGCCAAAGTAGCACCACACGCCGAAACGGGCGTGTTCCGTGCCTTCCTTCGGAAAGAGCCAGCGCACGGTTCCGCTCGAGCCCATGCCCAGAACATACACATGGCAGCTTTCCAGTGCGGTGAACGCCAGGCGGACGCCGTCGCCCGTCTTGAGTGCAACCGAATTTGGACAGTCAGTGACGGTTCCGCCCGTGGCCGGGTACGACGTCAAGCGCACGTTGAGCAGGGGGCCGAGCACGGCCTGCGCTGTCGAGGGACAGCGCCGGCGCAGCACAAAATCGATGCGGCGGTTTCTGCGGCGCTCGATCTCGGAAAGATTGGGCACGCAGGGATGCTCCTCGCCCCAGCCGCTGATCTCCAGTATTTCGCCGGGAACACCCTTGCTCATCAGGCAGGCGCGCACTGATTCGGCCCGGTTCCTGGAGAGTTCGCGGTTCTTCTCCGCGTTGCCAATGTCGCAGGTGTGCCCTTCGATGAGGATGCGAAACGGCGGCTGTGTGCCGCTGAGCAGGATGGACTGCACCGCTTTGATGACTTCATCCACCTGTGGCATCGACTTGGCCATCACTTCAGCCTTGCCGATTTCGAAGAGAATGCCGGGCAAAGAGACATGGCTCGACGTTTGTGCCAGGGCAAAACCTTCACTGTCCCCCCGGCATTGCGGAGGATCCAGCGCAGACGGCGCCGTATGCAGGAGGGCCTGTGCAATCTCCGCCGCCGGGATCAGCGGAAGCTCCTCCTCCACTGCGAAGGCCGGCGGGATGACAGCGAGCGCCGCGGCGAATATCGCCGCCCGGGCGCGTATGAACGGCTTGTGCAAGGGCATAGCGGCACTACGCTATCGCAGGGCAGGCCCCCGGTTCAACGTTCTGGCGCATCCAGCGGCATGATCTGCCCAAGGCACGCTCCCCCGGCGCCTTGTGATTCGAGCGGTGCGATGCGCGGGCTGCCGGTTCCAGTGGCACTTGGGGTTCCGGCCGGGCAACCTCGATGAGCTGGAACAGCCCGGCCGGGGCGGCGCTTCGTGGGGAGTTCACACCCGCGAAGGAACCGCCCCGCCAGGGCCATTTTCGGAAGAGCAGGCGCTGCCGCGCGTCTCAGAAGAGAAACGACAACAGCAAGCCAAGCGTGTCAGCCGGGAATTCGCTGCGCCATTTCAGGAATTGAACGTGGCCATCCATGTAGAGGACATTGCCTCCGCCCGGCACGTGATTGAACGTGGACGCATTGCCGCCCACGGCGATTTCGTCCCACATGATGGCCAACTGGCTGGCGGCCGCCGCGGAAGCCGCGGGATTATTGATGTCCGTGATGAAGAAGCGTTCAATGCCCTGCCGCAAACGGTAGAGGGGGCCGATATCCTTGTCTTTGTGATCCAGCTTGATCTTGCTTGAGGCCAGATCGAAGGCATCGAGCAGGGCCGCAACGACTTCCGGACGCGTATACTGGACAAGCGTGCCGGGAATATCCGCCCCGTTCAGATCAGAGGGATTGGGCAGAACGACGCCCGGGTTCAGCACCGACGGCGGATAGAGCGCGAAGCCCGTGTAATAATAGCTGCCGCGGGCCAGGAGGCACGGGATGATCGCCCCGTTCAAGTCGCCGTTCTCATGAAACGCCTTGCGTACGTTCTCGGCGTCGGAATCGCTCGGGCACACGAGCACGTTCGTGTCGGTCAAGTACTCCGGATAAATCACTTCGCCCTGGAACGTCGCCGAGTCCGCGTTCGTGCTTCCATCGCACTCCAGCAGCTTGATGGGGGGGAACTTCTGTCCCGGCGATTCATTCGCGTACATGTTGAAAACCAAACCCATCTGTTTCAGGTTGTTCTGGCAGGACGAGCGCCGCGCCGCTTCGCGGGCCCGAGCGAGCGCCGGTAACAAGATGGCCGCCAGGATGCCGATGATCGCGATAACGACAAGCAACTCAATCAATGTGAATCCGGACCTCTTCATGATTTGCCGCTCCTGATTGTTAAGGATAACACCCGGCGGCCACCCCAGCCGCCAAAACCATTTTACATGCTCGTGGACGGGGTTGCCACTCTCCGAAACCCGGGAAGTGAACGGCTCATTCGCCGGCATCCTGTCCCGCCTGCCGCAGAAACACCCGGGCTTGCCGCAGGTTTTCTTGCGCGTCCGCGTAATCCGGGCGGCATTGCAGCGCACGATTGAAGTACTCCTGGGCGGCCTCGTGTTCGCCTATCTGCCACAGCACCACCCCCAGATCATTGTAGTTCTGCTCGTCGAACGGCGCGGATGTGATGGCCTCCTTGTACAAACGCAGCGCCTCAACAATCTCCCCCCGCTCCAAGGCGGCGAGTGCCTGCTGATTGAGCAAGCGGGACCGCCGCAAGACGTTGGCCCGGTCGAAATGCGTCCCGGCCCACTTCGTCCGGAAAATCTGCTCGTTCCGCTTGAGCAAGTCCTGCCACTGCTCATCCACGAAGCCCATCGAGCGGAACGTGCGGCCGCCGTAATGAAACACGAAGCAATCTTCCGCGACGCACAGGCGGTAGCCCGCCTTCAGTGCGCGCAGACAGTAGTCATCGTCCTCGAAGTTGCCGATGCCGAACGCCTCGTCGAGCTTTCCCACCTCGGTCACCACGCGGTCCCGGATCAGCATGCAGAAACCGACCAGGCGGGTCGTTTCCGTAAGGCGGCCCGCGTTCTTCCCGGCAAGCTCGTCCGAAACGGCGTTGATCTCTTCGACGCTGCCGAGTTCCAGCCCATCGATTTGCTGGATTCCCGACACGCAGTTGCTCCGAGGCCCGACAATGCCGATATCCTCGGCGCACAGCAACGCGGCCTCAAGGCGCTCCAGCCAGCGGCGTGGCACAATCGTGTCGCTGTTCAAGAGGAGCACGTGGCCTTCCGCATGTTGCAGGCCGAGATTGACTCCGCCCGCGAAGCCCAGGTTCCTCCCTGCGTGCACGGCCATGGCGCCCGGCACCGAATCGAAATACTCGCTGACGCCGTCCGTGGATCCGTTATCCACGAGTATCAGGCGGCAGGGCCGCTGCGTATGAATCAGGATGGATTGCACGCATTGGCGGCAATATTCCAGTTGATTGAATGCGGGGATGATGATCGAGATCGGCGTTTCCATGCTCATCTCCCGGCGCCCAGGACAATGCCGGTTTCAGGCCGCTTCCAGGGGGCGGGCCACAGGAGGGTTACCGCGCCGGCCAGGTGCGCGGACACGATCGTCACCCGACCGTCTCCCGCGGCCACGGATACGGAAGGCCGGTTGGCGAGCACGGTGCCCGGGCGCGTGCCGTGCGGCTCCGGGCTCCACGTCGCGCGCGTAACCAAAACCCGTTTCCCTTCGTGCAGAAAGTACGCGGGGTGCAGCGAGGCCAGCGCGCGGACCTGCCGCTCAATCGCCGCCGCAGGCGTCTCCCATTGAATCAACGCGTCCGCCTCCGTGGGCTTCTTGTCGTAGCTCGCCAGCGCCGGGTCTTGCGGGATCCCGTGCAAGCCCTCCAGCGCAATGCGGTTCATCACCGGGACCACGCGCTCCGCGGCCAGGGCGCAGGCCGCCTCATAAACCGAGTAGGGCGTGTCCGTGGGGGAGAGGGGAAAGGCCGTCTGCTCTAAGATGTCTCCGGTGTCAATGCCCTCGTCCATGACGTGAAAGGTGATCCCGGACTCCTGTTCTCCCGCGCGGACCACGGCATAAAAAGGATTGGGCCCCCGGTGGCGGGGCAGCAGCGAGGAATGCATGTTGACGCAGCCCAAACGCGGCAGGGCGAGCAGGTCTTTCCTGAGGATGACACTGAAGCCGCCGACGAGCAGGATCTCCGGTTCCAGCGCGCGCAGCGGGGCTAGTTCGTCTTCATTCATGGCGTCGATCCAGAGGATCGGCAGCCCTCGGCGCGCCGCAAGGAAGGCAAGGCCGCCGGAACTCATCAGAAGGCCGTCGGCATAGGGCGCGATGGCCCGTTGGATGCCTTTGGTTCGGCGGCCATCCTGCACGACGGCGACGATCTCGTGAGCGGAATCCAGCAAGGGATGAAGCATGCTCACGGCGAGTTGTCCGCTGCCGGCCAGGGCAATGCGCATTAGAAGAGCTTCCTTGAGTCCAACAGCAAGGTTACCGGGCCATCGTTCACGAGATGCACGGTCATGTGCGCCCCGAAGCTGCCCGTGGCAACGTTCAGGCCGCGTTCCCGCAAGTGCGCCGCAACCGCCTCGTAGAGCGGAATCGCCTTCTCGGGACGGGCCGCCCGGGTGAAGGAGGGCCGGCGGCCCTTGCGGCAATCGCCGTGCAGCGTGAACTGAGAAATTACCAGCACCCCGCCCCCGATGTCCTCCACGGAGCGATTGAACTTGCCTTGCTCGTCGCTGAAAATGCGCAGGCCGGCAAGCTTCTCCGCGAGATACCGTGCATCTTCGTCCGTGTCCTCCTCATCGACGCTCACGAGCGCGAGCAAGCCAGGGCCGATGGCGCCCACCTCGCGCCCGTCCACGGACACTGAAGATTCCGTTACCCGCTGAATAACCGCACGCACCGCATGCACTCCTGCTTGACTCGCACGCAGTCTAGCAGCCCATGCGCAACCGGTCAACGTGTTGGACGGCGCCGCGCCGCCACGATATACTCTCCCGTGAGTGCAGTGGCGGAACGAGGCACGGGGCCGCTCCGCGGCCGAAGGCCTGTGAACTGCAGCGGGGACATCGGCAGCCAGCAGAGGAACGGAATGCAGTCAGGGTGGTGAACATCGACCAAATACGGCGTGACTTGATGTTCCTGGCGGGGCAGATCATGCACCGCGGGGCGCAGACAAGTGAGGAGCGCCGCGCCGCGGAGTACATCCAGGAGCGCTTTCGCCAATACACCGCGAATGTCGAGTTGGACGATTTTCACGCCATTGACAGCTTCGGCTATCTCTTTGCCTCATATTATGCGGAGTTTCTGGCCGTCGCCCTGCTCGCGGTCTGGTGGCCCGCCTTTGCCGCATGCTACGGCGCCGGCATTTTCGCCGCCTATCTCGCCGAATTCCTGGGATACTCGATTTTCTCCCGGTTCATGCCGCAATTCGAGTCCCAGAACGTCGTCGCCCGTTTGCTCGCGCCCCGGCCCGAACGCACGTTCATCATCACGGCGCACTACGACAGCGGATGCGCCAGTCCGTTGTCACATCCCGGCGTGCTGCGCTGGTTGCGCGCGCTGCACATGCTCGTGATTGCGGCGATGGTCCTGGTCATCGCGACGTGCATTACGGATGCGTTCGGGTTGCTCATGGGCGCGCCCCGGCCTTTCGTCATGTATGTCCGCTGGGGGGCCGCCGGCTATCTCGGCCTTTGCGCCGCCGGGCTCTATCTCGCCTCCGGTCAAACCGAGGACATCCGCGGCGCCAACGTGAATGCGTCCGGCGTGGCGGCGCTGCTCCGGCTTGCGGAGCGTTTCTCGCAGAATCCGCTCGAGAACGCGGATGTGTGGTTCGCGGCCACCGGAAGCCACGAGGCATGGATGGCCGGCATGCGGCATCTTCTGCACACCCAGCGCCTGGACAAGGAGCATACGTACATCCTCAATCTGGAAGCGGTGGGGGCCGGTTCGCTGCACTATCTCAAGGCGGAAGGCCTGCTGGGGGTGATGCCCAGCGGCCCGGAGATGGTTGCCGCCGCCCAGTCTGTCGCGCCGGCCTTCGACGTCACGCCGGGCGTGCTCCGGCATGTGCCATCCTCCGCGCATATCCCCCTCGGCCGTGGTTATCGCGCCATGACGATCATGGCGCTCGATGAGAACCGCTTTCCGATCCACTGGAACGCCATCGAAGATCTGGTGACGGGCGTGGACGAGCAGCTTGTCGGCCGGGCCGCCGATTTCGCCGAAGCCGTGCTGCGCCGTCTTGAACTGGATTTCCGGCGAGGCCGCGGCGCGTAAGCAGGCAGACGGCGGAAATTATTCCGGCGCCGGGCGCGTTAGACACATCAATCATTGAATGAGCGCGCCGGGCGTGGTACGCTTTTTTGAGACAGAAGGGGATTCCCCAGAACCGCGGAGGAGAGAACGCATGCAAATCACCCCGTCGATTTTCCGTGAATACGATATTCGCGGCCTCGTGGACAAAGACCTCAACGAGGCCGTGTTCGAGCAATTGGGCAAGGCCTTTATCGCCTACGCCAAAGGCAAACTGCCGAACAAGACCGTCGTCGTGGCGCGCGACGGACGGCTCACGGGAAAGGCCTATGCCAATGCGGCCATCGACGGCATCACCTCGTGCGGCGTTAACGTCATCGATATTGGGCAGGTGCCCACGCCCGTCTGCTACTTCGCGTTGAATTCGCTCAACGTGGACGGCGGCCTCATGCTCACCGCGAGCCACAATCCCAAGGAATACAACGGCATGAAAGTGGCCGTCGGCAAGACGACCATTTACGGAGAGAAGATCCAGGACTTGAGAAGGGTGTCCGAGGCCGGGAAATTCCCCGTCGGAAAGGGCCCCGTCACGATTACGCGCATGGACATGGTTCCCGCGTATCAGAAGCGGATCCTCCGTGACGTCAGGTTGAAACGCAAATTGCGCGTCGTCGTTGATGCCGGCAACGGTGTCGGCGGCGTGGTGGCCGTGCCCCTCTATGAACAGATGGGGTGCGAAGTCATTCCGGTCTATTGCGACGTGGACGGCAATTTCCCGAATCACCACCCGGATCCCACCAAGGCCGAGAACATGAAGGAACTGATCCGCCTGGTCAAGAAGTACAAGGCGGATGTGGGCATCGGCTTTGACGGCGACGTGGACCGCCTCGGGGGCTGCGACGACCAGGGCAACATGCTCTGGGGCGATCAGCTGCTTGCGCTTTTTGCCCGCCACATACTCAAGGAGAAGCCGGGTGCGACCATCCTGGGCGAAGTCAAGTGTTCGCGCGGACTCTATGAGGACATTGCCAAACACGGCGGAAAGCCCGTCATGTGGCGCACCGGCCATTCCCATATCAAGGCGGCCATGATCGAGAAGAAAGCCCAGATTGCCGGCGAAATGAGCGGCCACATCTTCTTCAAGCACCGGTGGTACGGCTTTGACGATGCCATCTACAGCGCCGCGCGCCTCCTCGAGATCATCGCCGCGGACAAGAAGCCGCTGAGCGCGCATCTCGCGACGATTCCGAAGCGTCCGGTGACGCCCGAAATCGAAGTGATGAGCACGGACGCCAGGAAATTCGAAGTGGTGAAGCAGGCCACGGCTTTCTTTCAGGCCCAGGGACTGAATGTCGTCACGATCGACGGTGCCCGTATCGAGTTTCCCGACGGCTGGGGACTGCTCCGCGCCTCGAACACCTCGCCCAAGCTCGTGATGCGCGTCGAGGCCGACACGCCCAAGCGCGTGAAGGAGATTCAGAAACTGATCGAGAGCAAGCTGAACGAATTGAACAAATAGGCCGGCATCCGGTTCGCCGCGCGCCTGCCGCGCGCGGCGGAACAGGGAGACAGAAGCAAAGGAAATCCCCGGGGCAAGCGCCCCGGGGATTTGTCATGTCTGAGAATCAGTGGAATCAGGCTGCGGTGAGGATGCCGAGCAGCGTCGCCATCGCCTGATTGGCCGGCGCGTCGCCCTGCTTGTCATACTTCAGGAACTGCACGTGGCCGTCCATGTACAGGACATTGGCACCGCCCGGTATGTGGTTATACGCAGACGGGGTCGTCGCCAGCTGGTCCCACATGATGAACACCGAACTCTGCGCTTTGGCACTGGCCGCCGGGTTGTTGATGTCCGTGATCAGGAAACGCTCGATGCCTTCCCGCAGGCGGTACACCGTATCGCCGCCGCCGTTGCCAAACGGCAACAGGCCGCTGATATCCTTGTCCACGCCCGGGTAAATGCCCGCGGGCGGCGCCCCGCCGGCCACCATGGCCAGGAGCGCGGGGTCAATCGAAGACCCGCCGTTCGTGGCCAATCCCTCCAGGGCCTTCCCGACTTGCACGGAAACCATCGTGTCGGCGGCTATGTTGGCCTCGGGGAACGCGGCAAGCAGCGGTCCGAGAATAGTGAAGGAAGCGACCGTATCCTGCGGATCGTTGCCGTCGCCTCCGTCGAAGACCCAGCCCATATAGCCATAGCTGGCGTCCATGGCCCGGGCGCAGCGTCCGCCGTTGCGGTGGGCATAGCCAACGCACCACGCGCCGGAATTCGATTCACTGTGGGCTTTTGACACGGAGTCGGCCAACTCGGCGTCCGAGGGGCAGAAGGCAATCATCGGATCAGACAAGTACTCGGGATAGAGGACAAACATGTTCGCGCAGCCGTCCAGCACGCCGGTCAACACGGCCGCTTCGTTCAAGTATCCGCCCGCCTGAAGGGGTGGGAAGCGCTCGCCCTTGGCCTCACCGGAGTACATCTTGTAGACAAGCCCCCACTGCTTGAGATTGTTCTGACAGCTTGAGCGGCGTGCCGCTTCACGGGCCCGTGCCAGGGCGGGCAACAAGATGGCCGCAAGGATGCCGATGATGGCGATCACGACCAGAAGCTCAATGAGCGTAAAACCTTTCTTCTGCATAGTTCCAAAGGCTCCTCTTAGTATTGAATCTCTCGTTTGTGAAAGCACCCAGCAATACTAGACGGACTCGGTACCGGCAACACCTCCCTTCCTCTGTGCTGTGCCTCACACGGAGAATCCGAGGACGCGAAGAAAGATAAGTCCTTTTTCCCGCTCAGACCACACACTACCCTTACTCCGGTTCTCCTGAGGCCCGTAGTTCCCTCGATTATGGCGCCGCACGGGCGCCCGAACCTGCCCCTATCGTATCACAAACTGCTAAAAAAGCGTAAGATTCCTGAAGGCGTCGACGCGTTCCTCGATTTCCGCCGACCCCAGTTCGCTCAGGCGTTCCGGACCGAAGGCCTCACATGTATATGAAGCAAGGGCGCTGCCGTAGACCACGGCCCGCTTCAACACGTCAAAATCCGTCGCGCCCTGTGCCGCGAGATAGCCCATGAATCCCCCGGCGAAAGAGTCGCCGGCCCCCGTCGGATCGGCGACGGCTTCCAGGGGGTAGGCGGGCACCGCAAAAACCTGACCACGTTCCGAACCGAAGAGCAGACACCCGTGTTCGCCCTTCTTGAT
>CAILVY010000047.1 GCA_903837785.1 Candidatus Hydrogenedentota bacterium | reverse complement strand
GTCGTCGAGTTCGTAGACTTCCTTGTTGAGTTCCATGCTGAACTTGCGCAGGAAATGGTCCACGAGCGAGGGGATGTCGTCGCGGCGCTCGCTGAGCGGGGGCACGTGCAGCGAGAAGACGTTGAGGCGGTAGTAGAAGTCCTCGCGGAACTGGCCGCGGGCGATGGCATCGCGGAGGTCGCGGTTCGTGGCGGCGAGGATGCGCACGTCCACTTTGACGGATTCCGCGCCGCCCACGCGCTCGAATTCGCCCTCCTGCAGCACGCGCAGCAGCTTCGTCTGGATGCCGGTGTCGATTTCGCCGACCTCGTCAAGGAAGAGCGTGCCCGTGTGGGCGCGTTCGAAGCGCCCGATGCGTTTTCCGGCCGCGCCTGTGAAAGCGCCCTTCTCGTGTCCGAAGAGTTCGCTCTCGAGGACGCCGGGGGCGAGCGCGGCGCAGTTCAGGGCGACAAAGGGGCGGTCGCGCCGCGGGCTGGCCTCGTGAATGGCCTTGGCGACGAGTTCCTTGCCCACGCCGCTGGGCCCGGTGATGAGGACGGAACTCTTGCTGGAGGCGATGCGGGTGATCAGCTTCATGAGCTGGCGGGTTTGCGCGCTGGAACCCACGAAGTGCTGGACGGAGGGGTGAATCCAGGTTTGGATGTGCTGGACGGGGGGCGGCTGGACTTTCTGGAGGGCCTTGTCGACCTTTCGCTCGATTTCGCTGAGTTTGAAGGGCTTCGTGATGAAGTCGCAGGCGCCCAGGCGCATGGCCTCGACGGCCGTGTCGATCGTGCCGTAGGCCGTGATGATCAGGACCTCGGTATCCGGCGCGTTGGCCTTGGCGGCTTTGAGCACCTCGATGCCGTTCTTGCCGGGCATGCTCAGATCCGTAATGACGACGTCGAAAGGCTGGTTGCCGATGAGGTCGATCGCCTCCTCGCCGCAGGTCGCCGTGGCGACGTCAAAACCCCGCTCGGTGAAGGTGGTTTCGAGCAGGTTGCGCATGTTCTCGCGGTCATCGACCACGAGCATTCGGCGGGGCATGCCGGTGTCACTGTGTTCCATGTCTCCTCCAGACGTCTTCTTTAGAATCTACCACGCCGTACGAGACGCGTCAAACCGCGGGGCGGTCCCGGCGGCCGTCCATTCCCTGCCCTCATGTTGCCGGGCACGGGAGCAAAGGGGGTCTCGGCCCGGCTCAGGCCCGCACGCAGAGGGCAGGCGAGGCCGATTCCGCTTTGCCTGCGGGGCGGAGGACGGGTCCCGAATCCGAAGCGGCGTCCGGCTCGTCCGGGACTATCGTCTCCTCCGGGATTGCGGACGGGCTCCCGGGACGCTGCCGGTAGATGGAGAAGCGTTGCAGGAGGGAGAGAGATTCGCTCGCCTTCTTCTCGATGTTCCTGTACTGGATGGCGATTCCGCCGGGGCATTCGCGCAGGCGGAAGTAGCCCAACTGATAGGAGGGGCAGTATACGTCGGGAAGGAGGAAGAAGCGGGACGGGACGCGGGTCAGACGTTTGATCCAGGCGCCGGTGTTCAAGATGGCGCGTGCGCCGTCCAGGCGGAGGCTGGCGGCGTGGGTGTGGCCAAACACGAAGACGGCCACGTCGGGGCGTTCGCGAAAGACCCGCGCGGCGGCGGCCCCATACTCGTTTTCCTTCTCGACGGTGAGCGCCTGGGACAGGTCGAAGTTGTAGCGCAGGAGCACTTTCCTTAGGTCATGCCGGATGAGGAGCAACGGAAGCGCAAAGAGCACGAGGGCGACGAACGCGAATGCGTCGACGAGGAAGAGCGTGTCGAGCAGATAGCCGGGCGAGCCGAACCACCGCGTGAAACTCGAGAGGATGCGGCCCGGCGCGACGAGGCCGCCCAGTTCGAGGAGGGCCCCGATAACGAGCAGGGCGCTCGTGCTGAAGGCCAGCAGGAACGGCAGCCCGATGACGCGGATGTACGTATTCATCTCCCGGTAGAAGTAATTCGAGAAGAGCCAATGGGGGACGTATTCGGTGGGGTACACGGACTCGATGTCCCGGAGCCATTTCTCGTGGCGGTTCCGGGCGCGCTGGCCGGCGCCACTGATGATCCCGCTCGTCACGTAGTAGCCCAGCGGGTTGCAGGCCCGGTTGCCGAAGTCTTCGAAGCGGTTGTAGGCATCATGCTGATGGCCGTGCTCGATCCAGAGGGTGCGCCGGCCGAGGGGGCGCGTGATGAATTCACGCGCTTCCAGATGGATGTTGTAGCCGGCCAGGATTGCGCCGAATTCGGCATTCGTGGCGAGTTCATGGTCGTGGTTTCCGGGAATCGCCGTAATTCGCATCCGGCTGCCCGTCTGCTTGAATTGGTGGAAGAGGTCCAGATGCGAGGCGATAGTGGCGTGGAGCTTGTCGGGGCCGGAAATCGTGGTGGTTTCCCAGAGTCCCAACATGTCTCCCGCGATGATGAGTTCGGCGTCGCCGGCCTCCGCCTCGAGCATTCGGAGAAAGGCGATGATCTCCTCTTCGAATTCGCATTCGTCGAGCGCGCCGTCTCCGCCGATGTGCAGATCGCTTATGAAGTAGTATTCGCGGGCCATGGCAAGACGATAACACACCCCGTATTTCGGGTCTAGCAACACGCCGCGGACAGGCTCAGGAGAGCTCCGTGAACGCCTGATCGGGGTCGTCCTTCCCCCGGCGGAGCAGGCCGATGAAGTAGAAGAGGCCGTAGAAGAAGCGGTCCTTGATATCGTCGATCACCGTGTAGAAGAGCGGCACGATCAGGAGCGTGAGGATCGTGCCGGTGGTGAGGCCGCTGATGAAGGCGCGGCCCAGGCTGACGAAGGAAACCGTGCTGCCGCCCTTGGCTTCGAAGGCCAGGGGCACCACGCCCAGGATCGTCGTGAGGGCGGTCATGACGACCGGCCGGAACCGATCGCGACCGGCCTGCACGACGGCATCATGCCGGGACATGCCCTCGGAACGGAGCAGGTTGATGTGGTCGATGATCACAATGCCGTTGCGGACCACCACGCCAACCATCAGGATGCATCCGATGAGGCCGATCGTATCGAGGGGCGTGCGCATGAAGAACATGCCCCAGTAGACGCCGACAAACGCCAGCGGAATGGAGACGAGGATGGAGATGGGCAGGACGAGCGACTCGAAGAGCGCGGCCATGACAATGTAGACGAGGATGATGGCGAAGAAGAGCGTGGCCACGAAGTTCGCCATGTTGTGCCGCAGTTCGTCGAATTCATAGCCGAGGTCGATCGTGTAGCCCGTGGGCACCTCGAAGGAATTGACGACCCCGTCGAGATCGCGGAGCACGTCCGAGAGCACCTCGGTCGAGACCCGTCCGGACACCGTCATCACGTTGCGTCCATCCACGCGCTCGATGGACGTCGGGCTGTAGGCCTTGTCGTACGTGACCAGCTGGCTGAGCGGGATGAGGGTGCCCAGGGCGCCGAAGACCGACACGTTGTCCAGGTTCGACCGGCTCTTGCGGTCTTCTTCGCGGAACTGCGCCCACACGGGAAACTCCCGCCCGCGCTGCTTCATGGGCGGGAGCCGGTTGCCGCGCAACGCCACGTCTACGGTTCGCGCGACAATCATGGGACTGATGCCCGCGTTGCTGGCGAGGGGCGAGTCGATCTCGAGCTGCACTTCCTGGCTCTGGCGCTCCCGGTTCACTTTGATGTCGCTCATGTTCGGCACATCGGCCATGACTTTGGCAAAGCTGTTGGCCAGGTTCTCGAGCATGCGGGAGTCGTCGCCGCGCAGGCGCACGGAAACCATGCTTGCCCGCTGGCCGTCTTCGCCGCCGGTTTCCGGCATCGAGATCTTGATCTGCCGGCCCGGCATGCGCTTGGGAATGCGTTCTCGCAGCACTTCCAGCACCTGTTTGGTCCTGTACGGGGGCAGGACTCCCTTTGGATAGTCCTCCTCCTTCTTCAGATACACCGTGATTGTCCCGAAGTTCGAGCTGTAATGCGTGAAGACATTCTTGATGCCCATTTCGTCCCGCAGTTCGTTCACGGCCTTCTTGATCATGTTGAAGGTGTCCGTGGCCATGGCGAGATCGAAATTCTGCTCGAGTTCGACGTCAATATCCACCTGGCGCATGTCCAGCGTGGGCATGCTCTGCATGCCCACCCGCTGATAGGGGAAGAAATAGGTTCCGGCCATGAGCGCCAGGATGGCGAGCACGACGAGTGGGCGGCGGCGCAGGCTCCAGTCCAGGCACACGGCATAGGCGTGGATCACCCACGTGAACGGGTGAACGTTGAACATTCGCGAGAGAAGCCCGCGCTTCGCCTTCGCTTCCCGGCGCTCCTTCCAACGGTTGATTACGTCGAGCAGCGAGGTGTCCTTCATCCGGCTCGTGGCCAGGGGGATCAGTGTGAACGCGACGAAGAGGCTGGCGAAAAGTGCGGCGCACATCGGCACCGCAAATTGCTTCATGTGGACCGCCATCTCGCCGCTCTGCATGTACAGCACGGGTATGAAAACAACGACGATCGTGAGCGTGGAGGCGGTCACGGCGATGGCCACTTCCGAGGCGCCCCGTTCGGAACTCGTCGTCAGGTCCTCGCCGTTCTGATGATGGCGGTAGATGTTCTCGATGACCACGATCGCGTCGTCGACGAGCATGCCGACCGCCACGATCAGGGAAACCATCGTCACGACATTCAAGGTCATCCCCGCGAAGAACATGAAGGCCAGCGCCGCCACGAGCGACGTGGGAATGGCCATCGTCACGACGATGGTCGGCCGCAGGCGGAGCAGGAAGACGTAGAGCACGATGATCGCCATCACCGCGCCGCCCATGCCCGCTTCGATCAGGCTGTCCAGGGCATACTCGATAAGGTCGGCCTGATCGAAGAAGACCAGGCTCTGGGTCCCCGCAAACGACGGGTTCTCCTTGATCTTCGCCAGTTCCGCGCGCACGCTCCGGCAGGTGTCCACCGTGTTCGCCTCGGACTCCTTCATGATCAGCAGGAAGGCGCCGCCCTTGTCGTCGATGTCGTAATGGCCTTCCATCTCGCGGGTGCGGAAGCCGACGTGCGCGATATCCTTGAGGCGCAGGCCGGCGGGCGACACGATGATGTTGGCGAGGTCTTCCGGCCGCTTCATCTCGCCCGCAACGCGCACGTAGAATTTGGTCTCCCCTTCCGACAATTCGCCCACGGAGAGGTTGAGGTTGGCGGTTTGCAGCGACGCAATCACCTGGTAGAGCGCGACATTGTGCGTGCGCAGGAGGTTCTGATCGAATTCGATCAGGACTTCCGGCTCGGGCCGGCTGGCGAAGATGGTCACTTCGGCCACGCCGTCGAGG
>CAILVY010000046.1 GCA_903837785.1 Candidatus Hydrogenedentota bacterium | reverse complement strand
TGAGAAGGCAATCCCCGCTCAGGTATACTCTGTCCCGAATAACCCTGGAAAAGCCGGGGGTTTAGGGGCGACGCGAGGATCAGAAAAGGAGTATTTGCTCCGGCGCTTCTTCGGCGGGCTGGGCTTTTTTTCCGCAGAAGACCTGCATCTTGCCGAATTGCTTGTCGGTGATGAGGAGCAGACGGACTTGTCCCGAGGGGGGCAAACCCTTGCCGATGTTCTTTCGGTGCGTTTCGCTTGCCTCTTCGCTTGGATAGTAGCGCGCATAGACCGAGAACTGGAGCATCTCGAATCCAAACTTCAGCAGAAGATTGCGGAACTGCGTGTAGCGACGGCGCGCTACGACGTCCGTCACCGGCAAATCGAACATGGCAACCAGCCACACGCCCTTATACCCCGATCCTATGAGGTTGTCCGCAGCCATCTGGAGCCCACTGCCTGCTCTTCCTCCGCGCCGCCGCCCCATTCGTCAGATTTCGGGCAGCAACAGTTCTTTACGTCTTCCCTGAAACACGAGGACGAGCGAGACCGCGGCGCGCGAGGCCACTTCGAAGAGCGAGCGATCTTCGCCATCCACCACGTAGCGGCCCATGAACGCGGACAACAACGCCCGTTTCGTGTCCTTATCCAAGTCCAGGTCAAAACCATACTGCGCCGCCAAGGCGGCTGCCACACGATCCACGAGCGGACGAAACGGTTCCATGAGGTCATCCGCGAGGCGGTACGCGTCGTATCGGTTGTGATGATGCACCCCGATCGACGGATGGAGTCCGGCAGCCACAATCGCCCGCGCGACGATGGCGCGAAGCACGCTGTAGCCGTAATTCAAGACTGAATTGAGCCCCGCCAGATCGTTATCGCGCCGAAAGGACACCTCGCCGAAGATCAATGGCCAATAGCGCCGCGCCGCTTGGCCTTCGAGGTTGTCCGGGTCGCCTGAGCGCACATTATTGGCCAAAGCGAGCAATCCGGCGTCCGTACCGCGCAGTTCGCTCAGCAATCGGCCCTGGGCCAGGATCTTGGCCTGCACTATCTGCTGCCAGGCCCGTTTTCGCACGGGTTGAGACGCATTCATCTGATATTCCAGCCGTTCCCCCTGGAGATGATGTCCTTCGAGCGGCAGCATCATGCCGGACGGGAGCTTCCGCTCGTCACAGACCACGAACACTGCCCCGTGCGCCATCAAACCCGACAACACGGACTGTGTCAGCGTCACCGCGGGATGCGAGATGACCACTACGGCCACCTCGTCCAACGGTGCCGAGTACGGCGGCGACTCCTCCCGCGCGATAGTCAGTTGATCGTGTTTGACGCTAACCCGCCCCCCCGCGTCCGAAATGTCGATCAAGCGCTCAATCATTCGCAGTGACGACTTCGCCCAAGGGCGTCAGCGATATCTTCTTGCAGTCGGACTTACGCAGTCTTTCAGCGAACGGCGTCCATCGAAATCTGGCCCACTCCTTCTCACTCCGGCTTCGCGGAATGTCCTGCTTCTTTCTCGCGTCTGTTACGTGCACGCTTTCAATGCGTGCTTTGCCGCCCTCCTCCCAAACGCCTCTCACGACATATACAAGGCGGAGAACGTCACGTTCTGGACTCTCCATATCGACCTCTATTGTGTCTCCTTGTGTCAACGAGAAGAGGAACTTCGTCATTGGCCCGCCATCGCGGTCCACAATAGGCTTCTTGCCCTTCAATCGGCGATAGGCCTCAAGGCGGCTGACGACCCGCCCTTTCCACTTCGTAATCTCGCCGTCTCCGTCCAGTACTCCGAAGATCTCGATGTGGCTGTTGCTGCGTGCCCAGACGTAGCGGTCGTGCGGGGCTTGTCCAATGGACTCGACACCCCGATTTTCCATGAGTCGGACACTGTGGATCGGAACGGTTCTTCCGGCGTGCGGCCCATGCTTGATCATCAAGCGGGGATGATTCGCCGGATCGCCAAAGGCCTTCTTCGGATCGTTTCCGTGCTTTTCCAGCCATTCCCGAACCGCCTCGCGGACCCGGGGATCCACGATCTTTTCCACCGCCTCCGCTTTGAATGCTTCGGTCAAGGGTTTGCGGAACGCAACGTACTCTTTGCCTTCCTTGTCCTTGCGCGGCGCGCTGTAGACTGTGTCGTCATGTAGTTGACCGCGCACTCGCCGCGAGACTCGATGTGACACGACGATTCTGCCGACCTTCTCCTTCACGTCTTCGAGAAATGAGTCCCACGGCATGGGCAGGTCGTTCCACCACCCCCGGCTGCGTCCGCGCTCCTCCATGCGGCGCTGTGCGGAATCGCTCATCCGCTTCACAATCGAACGCGACGTGAGCGCGATTGCGACCGCATCGACGGCATGATGTCGGTGATCCCCGCGTTCCTTTTCGCCGCCGTCGCCCAGTATGGAGTTCAAGCGCCAGGCGTCCCGCAAGTAGGCCGTCACCTGCCCAGTGCTCACCTGAATTCGACTGCGTGCCTCATCGCCATAGAGCCACGCCAGATACTGCGCCGCGATTCGGGAGGCGTAACGCGTGTCATTCAGCTTCTGGGACACGATCTCATCAAAGGCTTTGAGGTCTTGCGCCAGAAAGCGCTCGATCTTACCCTTTGCTCCATCGCCCCGAAACTGACGGACACGCAAGCTCATCTGATTCCACGCGTCCTCGTTGTGCCCTGCAGCCTCGTAAGGGGTCCGATTGCCTTTCACGTTCCGGTTGAACTCGTGATGGCACAAGGTCTTGTTCATGAAGGAATCATCAAGGCAGCGGCTGAAGGGGATGATATGCTCGACATCAAACTGCGGCGCATCCCCGAACAAGGCCTCGAAACTGATGGGCTTTCCCGTGTACGGACATTGTCGGTTGCACTCTTCCCAAAGGAGCAGTTTCTCGATGTCCGCACGGGTCGCGCTGCGGCTCTCCCTGAAATGGGTCTCCACAAGACTTGCGCGGTTGGCCCGGCGTTCGTGATTCTCCTTCGTGATCCGTTTGCGGGCGTCGCGGGTCTTCTTGAGTTCCCGCGCGAGTTCGATACGAACCACGGCCGGCTTGCCATGTTTGCGGATAATTGCGTTGACGACTTTGCGCGTCTCGGTCAATGTTCGCATGACCACCGGATTGCGTATGGGCAGAGCGGCCAGCTCAACCGCGGGCAGTCCATCCAATACGTTCTTGGCCCATTTCTCGTCATATGCCTGCAGTTTCGCCGTGGCAAAGGGAATGCCCTGTTCCATCAAGGGCAAAATCCTCTTCAAGGCCTCACGCGACAGCGCCGCGTACCCCTCCTCCAAGTGCACATGCGTCAGGGCTTCCGCCCCTTCTTCATCCAGACCCCAGACCTCCCGCCCCCGGCGCAGCAGCGTTTCATCGCACGTGATGCCCATGACCTCCCCCACCACCGCCATTTGTTGCGCTTCGCTCAGGGTCTCCCACTTCTTCTTGAAGACTTTGCGCAACGCCGCCGCTGTCACATTTCCAGGAATGCCCTTTTCTCCTCCGCGCTCGAAATTGAATTCGACCCCGGAAAGTTTGAGCAACTTTCGCAACTGATCAAACGTTTGCTTCTCCACACCCTGAAGCTTGTCCGCCACGGCGCGCTTCTGTTCGGCCGTCAGATCAACGATTTGTCCATCGGGCATGTGCACGCGAAGGTCATTAACCTTCTGCAGCAGCCTGAATCGCTGTGCGGTCAGCAAGGCGCGGGGCGCACGCCGCCTCCCGGGTTCCAATTCACAGAACCCGATCAGACCTTTCTGGCTTTTGAGCGGACGTTGGCTGAAGAAGGCGTCGTAGACCCGGCGTTTCAGTTCCTCACTGAGAAGACCCGGATGATGGCCCTTCTGCGCGTTCCATAGCGCCTCAAATTCGGCCTCATACATGCCGCGCGCCGTCCAGCGCCGCCGCAAGCGTTCCTCCTCGGCGGGATCGATCCGGGAAAGGTACTCGCCAAGCGTGCGCGCCCCGGTTTCCTGCATTCTTGTCAGCAGCGTCCTGATGGACGTCTTCACATCGCCTTCCTCTTTTGCGTCCCGCTTTGTCTTGCGGTTGCTGAGAAATCCGCGCCGCTGCGCGAGATGATAGAGCGCCCGTCCGAAGGCTGCCGGGCTCACTGCTTCGTCCAGGGCGCGCGCCCGCAAGAAGTAAGGCAGTTGTTCGAGTCTCCGCAAGGCCTCCGGGTCCCCGGCGCATCGCGCACGATACTCCGCCTGCAATTCTTTGTCCAGTTGCGCAATGGCCTTGTCTCGTGCGGCACCCTTGTGGGTCGTACATTCTGGAAACATCCCATGCCGGCGCAGCATGGCCGCGATATTGGCCATGCGCCGCGACCGCCGCTCCGCCTGACGCCGCGCTTGCCGCGCCTGACGCCGTTCCACGCCGCGGGGTTCGTCGCGCCCTCCTTCGATATCGCCGGTGGTGCCCGCCTCAAATACCCGGACGCCTGCGTCCAGAAGCCCGCAGGGCTCGTCCCCTTGCACCTCGAGCAGCGCCCAGCCTACGGAATTCGCTCCGAGGTCCAATCCCAGCACCTGCATCGTTTTCTGGGTTCCCATACACAGCTACCTCCCCTGAAGTGTGTTGACAACGGCCTTTGGGTCCGCTATAATCCACTTAGTATACCTGAGCGGTGATTGCATTCTCATTATAGTAAGGATATTGCCTTACGGCAATCATCACGAGGGGCACCGCTGCTTGCAGCGCCCCTAACGCCTCCTGCCCGGAAGGGTTTGGAGGCTTTTACTTTTTGAACTGGGAGGGGCCTGGATTTCCGGGGCTTGACAGGGGGTGGCGGCTGGGTGAATGATGCGGGAAAGGGTCGCGCATTCCGGGGCTCCGAAACGCAGCGGAAACAGGGAGGGGAAATCGCCATGAACAACATCAGTCGGGTGGCAGTGCTGACGGTCCTTGTGTTGGGTGCGGCGGTTCTGGCGGGCTGTTCGCCGAAGTTCAGCGCGGAGACGATCCACGGGATCGCGCAGGAGGTGTCGGGGCTGCCGGCGGACGATGCGATCGACGCGATCATGGAGAAGCTTCATGAGCGGTATCCCGGGCAGTTCCGGAAGGAATTGAAGTGGCATTTCAACTACGCGGGGGGCACGCTGGGGCAGATGGCGATTCTGTACGCGTCGCTGAACGAATATGTGCTGATCTTCGGCACGCCCATCGGCAGTGAAGGCTTCTCGGGCCGCTACCCGGCGATGGATGTCTACGACTGCATGTTTGCGGGGGAGATGTGGACGTACACGGAGGGCCAGACGGAGAAGACGGTGTATGTGCCGGGCGACATGGCGGTGCTGGAGCGGGGCGTTGCGAAGGGGTATTCGATGGCGCCGGGCACGTGGATGCTGGAATACACGCAGGGCGCCACCGCGCTTTCGCTGCGGACGGGGCTCTTTGCGCCGAATTCCGTCCTGAACGACTGGCAGACGCTCTGGGGCGTCTTCACGGACTACGCGGGGCTGGTACTGGGTTCGTTCTTCCAGTAGGCGTTCAGGGGCCGGGCAGACGGATCGTGAAGGTGCTGCCCTGCCCGACGGCGCTCTCGACGGCGACGTGCCCGCCGTGCACTTTGGCGATGTGCTTGACGATGGAGAGTCCCAGGCCGGTTCCTCCCTGGCTGCGGCTTCGGCCCTTGTCCACGCGGTAGAAGCGCTCGAAGAGGCGCGGCAGATGTTCGGGCGGGATGCCGCAGCCCTGGTCCTGCACGCGCAGGATCGTCTCCTCCCCGCCGCGCTCTCCGGTGACGCGCACGGTTCCGCCCGGATCACTGTACTTGACGGCGTTGTCCACGAGGTTCGCCACGGCCTGCTCGATCAGGGGGGCGTTCATGCGGACGCAGAGCTCGGGGGCGCATTCGAGTTCGATCCGGACGTTTTTTTCGGCCGCCTGGCTTCCGCAAAGCTGCACGGCCGCCGCGAGCGTTTCCCGCAGCGGGCTGGGTTCGAGGCAGATGCTCTCCTTCTTCTCTTCCTCTTCAATGCGGGAGAGTGTGAGCAAATCGCCGAGAATCGCATTCAGGCGGTCCGCCTGCTTCGCCACGATCTGAAGGAAGCGCCGCGCATCGTCGGGGCTGTCGAGCGCGCCATCGAGCAGGGTTTCGACAAAGCCCTTGATCGAGGTGATCGGCGTGCGCAGTTCGTGCGAGACGTTTGCGACGAAATCACGGCGGACCTGTTCGAGGCGGCGCAGGCGGGTGACGTCGTTCAAGACCACAACCGCGCCCATCGCCTCGCCCCGCGCGTCGCGCAGGACCGCGCCCTGCGCCTGGAGCGTGCGCGGATCCTGGCCCGGGATCACAAACTCGCCTTCGACGGGCGCGGCGCTTTCGAGGGCGCAGGCGGCGAATTCGCTGATGGGCTCATTGTTCGCGGCCTCGCGGAGGCTGCGGCCCTGCGCCTCATCAGCACGCACGCCGAGCAGTTCGGCCGCCGCCTGGTTCAGGCTGAGGATGCGGCCGGTGTTGTCGACGGCAATCACGCCCTCGATCATGCTGGAGAGCACCGCTTCCTGCTGATTGCGCTGATTCAGCACGGCCCGGATGCGGTCATCGAGCTGCCGTGCCATCTGGTTGAGCACGTCGGCTAGATGCGCGATTTCCTGCGCGCCGCGCCGCGCGACCGGCTCGCTGAAGTCCCCGCGCGCGAAGCGCTCGGCGCCGTGTTTCATTTCGTTCAGCGAGCGCAGCAGGCGCCGCGACCCGACCCAACTGACGCCGGCCGCCAGCAGCGCGGCGAAGACCGCGGCGGTGGCCGTCTTCGCGTAAAGCGCCCAGAGCGCGTCGTTCAGGCGGGTGAGCGGAATGGCGACGCGGACGGCGCCGAGTTTGCGTCCCGCATCCGTGAGGGGCAGTGCGACGTAGATCATGTCTTTGCGCAGCGTACGGCTGTAGCGGATGCTGGAGCCCAAGCCGGTTTCGAGCGCCGCCTTCACTTCGGGACGATCGGCGTGGTTGTCCATCTTCATGGGGTCCTCTTCCGAGTCGCCCACGACCTCGCCGGAAGCGAGTATGGCGGTGAGCCGCGCATTCAGTTCCGGGCCCATCGCGCGGCAGAGGTCGTTGGCTTCGGCCCGCGCCCCGCGGCGCAGCGGTTCGAGGAGCCGGTCCCCCGCGACGCGCGCGCGAATGGCGGCGTCCGCGGTCATTTGCGCGTGATAGGACTGGCGAATCGAGCGCGCGGTGTAGCCGGTGACCGCCACGACCGCCACGGCGATGACGAGGAGATACGAAGAGAAGATGTGCCAGATGAGAGGACGCGGCCGCATGGCCTACTCCTGGAATTTGTAGCCGACGCCGCGGACAGTCTTGATGCGCGCGCCCGCCTCGCCCAGCTTCTTGCGCAACCCGACAATCTGCACGTCCACGGCCCGTTCCGTGACCGCGTAGTGCTCGCCGCGAATGGCGTCGACGATCTGATAACGGGTAAAGACCCAGCCCGGGCGCCGGGCCAGCAGATGGAGGACGCCGAACTCCGTGTACGTGAGGTCCACGAGTTCGCCGTCCACGCGGACTTCGCGGCGGCCGGGATGAATGGCCAGGTTCTCGAACGTGAGGATCTTCTCGGGTCCCGTATCCGCCTGTTCCGGCCGGCGCAGGACCGCGCCGATGCGCGCCAGCAGCACGCGCGGGCTGAACGGCTTCGTCACGTAGTCATCCGCGCCCAGTTCGAGCCCGGCCACGATATCCGGCTCCTCGCCTTTGGCGGTGAGGATCACCACCGGGATATGCTGGGTGCGGCTCTCGCGTTTCAGGCGGCGGCACACTTCGAGCCCGTCCATTCCCGGCAGCATCAAGTCGAGCACGATCAGGTTCGGGACTCTGGCCTGCGCGAGACGCAGGGCCTCCTCCCCCGACGCTGCCTTCGTCACCTGATAGCCTTCTTTGGCCAGGTTGTACCCCACGAGTTCGAGGATGTCCTCCTCGTCCTCGACCACGAGCACGTGTTTCTTGCCCATCTCGCTCATCCCCCGATTCTGCTCCCGTTTCATTAGGATTCTGCGAGGAGCAGATTAGACTTTCCCTCGTCAGCCGCCCAATTCGAGGCAGCGCTTTCGGTAATGGAGGTAGTTTTCCAGGCTGACCTCTTCGGGAACGCCATGATCGCAGGTCGGAATGTAGCCGCCGCGCGCACGCATGGCGGGCAGAATGCGATCAACCATGCGGTCGATTTCCGCGGTGCCCGCCGCGAGCACGCGCTTGTCGATGCCTCCGAAGATCGCCAGGTCCGGGTATTCCTGCCCGGTGCGAAGCACATCGCAGCCCGCGGCCACCTCGAACGGACTCATGACGTCCATGCCTATCTCGCGATAGAGGGGAATCACGGGGTCCGCGAATCCGTCCGTGTCGATCTGGATGTAGAGATGGCGCGACCGGTCGAGCTGGCGCGATTTCAGGTTGGCGATGATCTGCGCGTAGTAGGGCAACAGGAATTCGCGCATCATGTCCGGCGAGATCAAGGCGCCGTGTTTGTAGCAGATGTCCTCGGCGAAGTAGATCTCGTCAATCGTCACGTATTGCTGATGCCGGGCGATGACGGCATCCGCCAGCTCGAACCAGGTCTTCATGCAATCGTGGATGAGGGCGGGCGCTTCGCACAGCATGTAGAGCAGGTCCGCGGGGCCGATCAGGCTGCGCAGATACATGTATCCGCCAATGAGATTCTGCACGATCATCATGCCGCTTGCCGCCTGGGCCGCCGCGGCACGCATGCGCCAGTCGAGGTCTGAGTAGCGATCTGAAGTCTCGGGGTTCATGCGCCATTTCACATCCTCCTCCCACGTCTTCCAGTCCTTGACGGGGTGATCGATGTACTCCGGCATGAAGCCGTCGCGGCGCCCTTTGAAGTAGAGCACGTGCCTGCCTGCGTAGTCCTGCTCGACCTCATGATCGCCGCGGTCCTCGATGATCTTCACCTCGAAGGAGGGGACAAGGGCAGCCTCGCACCACCCCAACTGGTTCAGCGAATGATTGCCCGGCGGGTCGTAGCCGAAGACCTCGTCAAAATCCGCCCGGGGAGAGAGCCCCTGTTCATTCCAGCGCTCCACGCAGTAGTAGCCGAATTCGCGGTGAACCAGCGGCGCGCCGGGGGTGATCGCATAGGCGTCCCGGAGTTTGCGCGCGGCGGCGCACATCTGGTCCCGCGGCATCAACGCATGCACGCCGTCCTGGGGCACACAATCCATGATTCCTCCTCCCGCGGCTATCCGCTCCGACGAGGCCGCACGCCTCAGACAGCGCCGGTTCCAAGACGCTGATGGGCTTCGCGCAGCATGGCCTCGGTCGTCTCCCAACCCACGCACGGGTCCGTGATGCTCACCCCGTATTCGAGTTCCTTTGGGTCGTCCGGCATCTTCTGGTTGCCCGGCTTGAGGTTGCTCTCGATCATGACGCCGATCAGGGATTCGGCGCCGCGCACGCGCTGTTCGATCACGTCGCGCAGGACGTGCGCCTGCAACTCGTGCCGTTTCCCGCAATTGGCATGGCTGCAATCGACCATGATCATGGGATCGAGTCCGGCCTTCCGCATGCGGTCCTCGGTCTCCAGGACCGTCACCGGATCGTAGTTGGGCCGGCCGCGGCCGCCGCGCAAAATCAGATGGGCCGCCTTGTTGCCGCGCGTGGCCACCACGCCGGACCGGCCTTCGGCGTCAATTCCGAGGAAGTGATGGGCGTGGCGGGCGGAAACCATGGCGTCCACCGCCACCTGGAGATTCCCGTCCGTGCTGTTCTTGAAACCGATGGGCATCGAGAGGCCGCTGGCCATCTCGCGGTGGGTCTGCGATTCGGAGGTTCGGGCGCCGATGGAGGCCCAGCTCACGAGGTCGTCGATATATTGCGGGACGATGGGATCGAGCAATTCCGTGGCGGCCGGCAGGCCGAGGTCGGCGAGCCCGAGCAGGAGTTCGCGCGCCTTGTGAAGTCCCGCGCTCACGTCGTTGCTGCCGTCGAGATACGGGTCGCTCAACAGCCCTTTCCAGCCCACGGTGGTGCGCGGCTTCTCGAAGTAGGTTCGCATCAGGATGAAGAGGCGGTCCTCGAGTTCGCGGCTCAGGGCTTGCAGGCGCCGCGCGTAGTCTTCCGCGGCTGACACATCATGGATCGAGCAGGGGCCCACGATCACGAGCAGGCGGCGCTCCCGCTTTTCAAGAATGTCCTTGACCACCTGGCGGCCGTGGGCCACGGTTTCCTCGCCCGCGGCGGTGATGAGCAATCTCGCTTTCAGCTCGCGCGGGGTGACCAGGGGCGTATAAGAGGCTACATTGATGTCGCCAAGCTGTCTCATAATGACCTGTACTCTTCCTCTGGAAATGGATGGGCAGAGTATAGCACACGCGCGCCGCTCTTGTGCGGCCGCCGGTAACGATGCGAACCGCCTACGCGGGCCCCGGACAGAACCCGTCCTCGCCTTCGGCGCAGACATGATAGCCGGCGCTGTTGAAGAATTGGATCACGCGCAGCAATTCGGAGAGGTCTATGTGCCAGTCCTGCGGATTGTAGTCGCTGCTGTGCGGCGTGCAGGTTGCATCGCCGGGCCCCGGGTCATATCCATCCTCGGTTCCCGCCGCGCAATGGAGCCCATTTGAATTGAAGAACTGGATCACGCGCAGGAGTTCGGACAGATCAATGGCGTCGTCCCGGTTCGTGTCGGCCGCATGTTGCGGCACGACAATCTCGGTGAAGTACGCCGTGAGCAGCCGGTCCTGATCCATCGTGATCACGATGCTGGCGCTCGAGGGATCCGCCGCGGCAAAATCGCCTTCCCAGTGGTCGAAGCTCCACCCCGGGCGCGGCAAAGCCAACACGGTCATCACGCGGCCCACGGGATACGAATGCGGTCCCGCGGCCGGTTGCGTCACCCCGTTGCCGACGACGCTCAGGGTCAGCGTGTACATCGAGATGGTGCGGAAATACAGGGTGATGCTTCGGTCCTGGTCCATCTGCACCGAGATTACGATCGTGTTCGGGCTGGCCCCGCCCAGGTCGCCCTCCCAGCGGTCAAAGACCCAGCCGGTGCTGGCCGTGGCCTGGAGCGTCACCCAGGTTCCTTCGAGGTAATCGTGGGGGCCTTCGGCCAGATTGGCCGTTCCCGAGCCCACGATGGCCAGGGTGAGGGTGTGGTAGCCTTCCAGACGGAAGACCGCCGTGATCGCGCGGTCTTGATCCATCGTCACTTGCAGCGAAGGCAGGTTGGGGTCGCCGGTGCCGACATCGCCTTCCCAGTGGTCGAATTGGGAACCGGCATCGGCGGTGGCCGACAGGAACACCAATTGCCCGTCGGTGTATTCGTAGGTGCCCGGGGGCAGGTTGGTGCTGCCGTTCCCGGTGACTCCGAGCGTCAGGGTGCGCACGGGGCGTTCGACAAAGACGGCCTGAACCGCGCGATTCCGATCCATCAGGACCGCGATATCGCGGCTCGCGGGGTCGGCGGCGCCGATGTCGCCGGTCCAGTGGTCGAAGGCCCAGCCGGGATACAGATCCCGGGCGGAGAGGTTCAGGGTGATGCCGCTGGCATAGGGGAAAGTCCCTGCGGTGGGTTCGGTGCCGCCCTGCCCCGAGACGCTGAGAGTCAGCGCGAACCCCGCTGATTCAAAGCGGGTGCTGACGAGCATGTCGGAGTTGATGACGAAGTCTATCGACGGGAGATAGTCTGCAACATCGTCCTCCCACCCGCCGAAGAAACTGCCCGCATCCGGCAAGGCGTCCAGGTGCACGGAGCGTCCGTCGAGGAACCAATACACCCCCGGATCGTACGGAGCGGTCCGTCCCGTGCCCAAGCCAACATGCTGCAGCGTCAAACTCCAGTCGCCGGGCGCGAAAACGGCGCGAACGAGCCGGTCCGAGGTCATCACGACGTTGAGGGAAGGTTCGAGGGGATTCGCGGCGCCGATGTCGCCTTCCCAGTGGTCAAAAGCCTGTCCCGGCCCGGGCCAGGCGTAGATCCAGACGGAGGCGCCCTCGGCCTGCCCGTACGCTCCCGGGGCGGGCGTGGTGGTTCCGTCGCCCGTCGCTTCCACGGTCAGCACATGGTCGTATTCCGCAAAGACCGCCGTCACGGTCTTGTCGGCATCCAGGGTGAGGCTGAGCGACGGGTTCTCGGGGTGAAGCGTAACGATATCGCCTTCCCAGTGATCGAAACGCCAACCGAGGTCCGGGGTGGCCGTCAGCACAACCACCTCCAAATCAAGATAAGTGTGCACACCGGCCGCAGGATCCGTCGTTCCGTTCCCGACGGTGTTTATCGTCAGGGTCCGCTCCGGCCGTTCCACGAAATGCGCCGTGAGCGCGCGATTCTGGCTCATCGAGAGGGACAGTTGCGGCGAGGTGGGCAGGTTGTCGCCGTAATCGCCTTCCCAATGCGAGAATCGCCATCCCGCGTCGGGAACCGCCGAAACCGACAGGAAATCGTATTCTCGATATTGATAGACCCCCGGGGCGGGCGTCGTCGCGCCATTGCCCTCAAGCGCCATGGTCAGCGTGTACAGGGGCTTCTCGATGAACACCGCGGTGACATCGCGGTCCTGATCCATGGGAACGATCAGGGTGGCGTAGGCCGGATTCATGTCGCCGTAGTCGCCTTCCCAGTGATCGAAGCGCCAGGTCGGATCCGTGGCATAAGTATGCACGACTCCATAAACGCCCTCCGCCAGATAGTAGGTCGAGCCGGACAAGGGATTCGTGTTGCCCAACCCTGTCGAGTGAACTGTCAGGCGATGGCCTTCCGGATAGAACAGCGCGGTGATGGATTTGTTCGCATTCATGTTCAGTTCCAGATTCAGCTCTGAACCGTATGCGTCTCCCTCCCATCCGCCGAAGAAACTGCCCTCCTCCGTATTCGCCGTCACGATCACGTTGTATCCATCCGGGTACAGGTGCACTCCCGCGGCGGGCGTGGTCGAGCCGGATGCCGTGCCGCCATACGCAATCGTCAGGGTGCGCGGCTGGGCATGTGCGGCCCCGGACGCCGCAGCCAGCACAACCGCGGCCAACACAAACGACGGCAGCACCCGAATTCGCATGCATTCACTCCTTTTGTGTGTTCCGTCTGCATAGTAACACCAATTCGAGAACAATGTCATGGAAATCTCTATCTGAACTGTCTGGAAAGACGCCTCCCCCGGCAGGCACTCGCGCGAGAAGTGGCAAAGCCCCTGCGAAACCCGCTAGATTATGCGCTGCGATTTCACTGGTCGGGTGACGGGTGGAAGGATGATACTCCGCAGGCGATGCGCGGGCCGCGCGCCGGGCGGACGGCAAACAACGAAGGATTGAGCAGCATGGCAGACAAGGGCGTGAGCACGGATTCATTGGCGATGACTGTGGCGAAGGAATACAAGGGCAAGAAGTTCCGGGTGGCCTTTATCGGCTGCGGCGGGATCTGCCAGACCCATATGGCCGCGTTGCGGCAGATGCCGGACGTGGAAGTCGTCGCCGGGGTGGATATCCTTCCCGAGCGCCTGAAGACCTTCGAGGAGCGCTGGGGCGTCTCGCGGCTGTACAAGGACTGGAAGAAGATGCTGAAGGAAGTGCAGCCGGAAGGCGTGCTCGTCTGCACGCCGAACGGCGTGCATGCGGCGCCCACGATCGACGCGGCCAACGCGGGTTGCCACGTCCTCTGCGAGAAGCCGATGGCAATGAATCCCGCCGAGTGCGAGAAGATGATCGCCGCCGCCAGGAAGGCGAAAAAGAAACTCACGGTCGGCTTCCAGTACCGCTATCACCCCAATTCGCAGTTCCTCCGGCGGGCGCGCGACAACGGCGAATTCGGCGACATCATGTTCATGAAGTGCCAGGCCCTGCGGCGCCGGGGCATCCCCAACTGGGGCGTATTCGGCCAAAAGAAACTCCAGGGCGGCGGGCCGATGATCGACATCGGGGTGCACATCATCGAGATGGCCCACTACTTCATGGGTTCGCCGAAGCCGGTGGCCGCCTCGGGCAACACGTGGACTTATCTTGGCAACAAAGCGTCGAAAACTGTGAGCCCGTGGCCGAACTGGGATCACAAGACTTATACAGTGGAAGATCTCGCGATCGGGCAGATTCGCTTTGAGAACGGCGCCCTCCTTCAGATCGAGGCGAGCTTCGTGGCCCACATCGAGAAGGACATCTGGAACTTCAGTTTCATGGGCACGAAGGGCGGCGGGCAGTGGGATCCGCCGATGATCTTCGCGGATCACCACGACACGATGATGAACGCTTCGCCCTACTTCGTCGGCACGGACACGTCGTTTGACCACCTCTTCTCGCTCAAGCTGCGGAACTGGGTGGACGGCTGCACGAAGAACACGCCCCTGGAAGCGCCGGGCGAGGCGGGCCTGGCCGTGCAGAAGATGCTGGACGGGGTGTATCGTTCCGCGGCCGCCGGCAAGGAAGTGATCATCAAATAGTCCCGCGGTGATTCGGGGTTTCCGGCACGTTCAGCCCTCTCCGCGGTGCAGGCCGCCGGAGAGGGCTTTGTCCTGGGTTGAACGGGTGACGCCGCGCGCGGGCGCGGGAGGATGAATCCATGCGAAACGGAATCGTGATCTTCGTCATTGCCGGGGCCTGTTGCGCCGCGGCGGGGAGCGCGGAGAACGCGCTGAACCTGGAGGCCGTGAAAGTGGCGCCGGGCGTGGTCGTGACGGCGGACGCCGGGGCGGCGCAACACGTTCAGCTCGAGCGCGCCTGGGATGGGGCCCTGTGCCGCGCAACGCTGACAAACACCGGCACGGAGGACGCCCGCATCACGGAGGTGGTCCTGTTCCGCGCCGGGCATAACCTGCCCCCCGAGACGCGCTTCTATGGCGAAGGCTTCACGATGCTCTCGCAAACCGGCGGCACGCTCGGCCAGCCGGTGGACCTCGGCGGCTACACGGACCGCGCGCACTACAAGATTCCGCAACCCGCGGACGCCATCACCGCCTACGGCATGCTCACGCTGACGCCGCCCTCCGGGGACATTGTGTCCATGGGCTTCACCTCGTGCCGGCGCTTTGTTGGCAAGTTCCATGTGCGGCCGGCGTCCATCGAGGCGGTGATCGACACAGAGAACCTCACGCTCGCTCCGGGGGAGACCTGGTCCCTGGAGGAATGCTGGTTTGGCGCGGGCCGCGACCGCGAGGCGCTCCTGGCGGCCCTGGGCGACCGGATCAAGGCGAATCATCCCCCACTCCGCTTTGAGCCGGTGCCCACCGGCTGGTGCTCCTGGTACTGCTTCGGGCCGGCGGTCACCGCGGCGCAGGTGCAGCGCAATCTCGAGTTCATTGCGGAGCAGATTCCGGCGCTGAAGTACGTGCAGATCGACGACGGCTATCAGGCGGCGATGGGCGATTGGCTCGAGACGGGCAAAGCGTTCCGGGGCGGCATCAAGGAGGTCCTCCAACAGATTCGCGAGGCGAAATCCGAGCCCGCCATCTGGGTCGCCCCCTTTATCGCCGAAGAACACTCGAAAGTCTTCCAGGAACACCCGGAATGGTTCATTATGGACGATGCGGGCAAACCGCTCCGCTCGGACCGGGTGACCTTCGGCGGCTGGCGCAACGGGCCGTGGTACGCCCTGGACGGCACCCACCCCGAGGCGCAGAAGCACCTCGAGGACGTGTTCCGCATCATGCACCGCGAGTGGGGATGCACCTACTTCAAACTCGACGCCAACTTCTGGGGCGCGATGCACGGCGGACGTTTCCACGACGCCAAGGCCACGCGGGTCGAGGCCTATCGTCGCGGCATGGAGGCCGTCCTGCGCGGCGCGGAAGGCAGCTTCGTCCTCGGCTGCAATCATCCGCTATGGCCCTCGCTCGGCGTGATCCACGGCGCACGCGTCTCCAACGACACGAGCCGCTCCTGGGAAAGCTTCTCCAACACCGCCCGCGAGACCTTTCACCGCAATTGGCAGAACGGCCGCTTCTGGTGGAACGATCCGGACTGCGTACTGCTCACGGGGAAACTCCCCGAGGAGGAGTTCCGCTTCCACGCCACGGCCATCTATGCCTCGGGCGGCATGCTCCTCTCCGGCGACGACCTCACCCGCCTCAGCCCCGAGCGCCTCGCCATGCTCCGCAAACTGGCGCCCCCAACCGCCGCGGCCGCGCGCTTTGACGACGACTCGTTCCGTGTCGGGCGCATCGATCTCGAGGGCCGCCACATGATCTGCGTCTTCAACTGGACCGACGAAGCCGCGGATGCCACGATCACCCTCCCCGAGCCCTGCGCCGTAAAAGACTACTGGAGCGGCGATGACTTCGGGACCCATGCGGGCACCTTCGTGCTGAAGGCCCTGCCCCGGCACTCCGCGCTCCTGCTCGAGTGCACCCCCGTTCCCGCGGGAACGAAGTAGACGACTCACGTTATATGCACGCGGGTGCAGGCGAGATATTGCCCCGGACGATTACGCGAGGTGCTGGTCCAGCCAGTCGAAAGCGAGGGTTTGCATGTCGCGGTTGAACTCGTGGGGGCCGTCGAAGAAGACGCCCTGATAGTGCCCGGGCATGCCGGCCTTGGCGAAGATCTGCTGGAGTTTCTCGACGGCGTCCCGGCCCGCCTGGAGCGGGTAAAGCTCGTCCTTCAAGCCGTTGATCGTCATGAGGTGGCCGGGGAGATGCAGCCCGCCCAGGTCTTCCCAGCCCAATTGCGTGTAGAGCCCCGGGACGAGTTTCGTGAATCCGATGCAGTTGTAGAGGTGGTCGCGGAGCATCTGGTGATACTCCGCCATCCAGCACACGGCCACGGAGGCCCGCACGGCCTCGTGCAATGCGCCGAGGAAGATGGCGCGCACGGAGCCGAGGCTGAGCCCGAGGCAGCCGACGCGTTTGGGGTCCACTTCGGGCCGCGTGAGCAGGTAGTCCGCGACGCGCTGATCGTCCATCACATTGATCCCGGCCCAGGTCGTGCCGCAGGCGAGTGCGGCGCGCGCCACAAGTTCTTCGTGCGCCCACGCGCGCGCGTTGAATTCCTCGATGTCCCGCTGGGTCACGGCGGCGGAGCGTTTCGCGATGCGTTCGGGATCGGCGTTCAGGTAGAGGCCGCGCTCGCCGAAATGGAGCATGTCCGAGACGATGACGACGTAGCCGCGCTGCGCCAAGGCATCGGCGAGGCTCTGTCCGCCGTAGCACGTCTGCTTGTGCTTTGCCAGGGCGGGATGCTCCGGCTCGACCTCAACGAGTTTCTCCTTGCCCCAGAAGTAGAAGCCGCCGTGATCGTGCAGAGCGACCACGGCCGGGGCGGGCTGCCGGAGGCCCTTCGGCACGAGGACGTACACGGGGATGCGAATGTCCGGGGCCGTGTTGATCAGCACGCGCTCGCGCGTGAATGCGCCGCGATCCACTTTCTCGACAAGCTCCGGATTCGGGTCACAAGCCGGCGGTGCGTACTGGAGGCAGGAGCACAGATACGCGCGCGCCGTCTCGCTCCACGTGGCAACGTCCGAAAACTCGGCGCGGAGAAAGCTCATCCCGGGCTGCGCCGAGCGCTCGGCGAGTTTTTCGAAGAGGCCCCAATGCGAGCCCAGTTCGGGCAGTGGCGCCCCTTGACGTGCCGGCAGCGTTGGCATGGCCGTGTGTTCCTCCGCGGCAGCGGCTCCCGCCAGCGCGGCGGCCGCGCCGCCCGAAGCCGCCCTGATGAAGTCCCTGCGTTTCATCGTTTCGCATCTCCGTTGTCTCGAGAACTGTCCGGACTGGCGCACCGCGTCGCCTTCCCGGGATGAACGGCGGTTACTTGTTGCGCAACACGCGGTCAATCAGGCCGCGGGCATTGTCATGGAGCATCGCCTGCACCTGCCCCGGGGTGATGGACTCCTCTTCGCAGGCCCATTTCAGCGCGCGGAGGGCCTCATACATGTAGAGCGTGTAACCCGCTTCGATTTCCGGCGCTTCCCGTTCCTTGTTGAAATGGAACGAATGGCTTGTCCGGTTGATGTATGTGGTCCCGCGCCATTGTTGGCGGCCGCGCATGTAGAACACGGGATTGTCCGTGCCGTAGAGAATGCGCCCGGTTCCAAGGGTCTTGATGGCGAAGCGGTGCACTTCGGGATTCATGACCGCGGAATTGTCGAAGTACAGGCCGGGGTCGTCCGCAAGCGGTTGGAGCCCTTCCATCGCGTGGGGCAGCGTGTAGGAGCGCCCAAGATGGGCGAGCACGAGGACGATGCGTGGATAGCGCCGGCGCAGTTCCCTGACTTCGCGGAGGTTGTCCGGGTCGCCCAGCCGGCCGCTCCGCGGCACATGCAGCGTCACCCAGGCGCCCCGCGCGTCGAGCGCCTCCAACTGATGATGGGGAAGAAAGTCGAAGATGCTGGCTTCGAGATAGCGGTCGCGCTGCTGAGTGTCGCGGCCGATCATCTGATAGTACGGCTTCACGCCCAGGACCCCGGGTTGCGCCAGGAGCGTGTCAATCTGCTCCGCCGTCCAGCTTGGGCGCACGAGCGCCAGGGCATTCCAGCCGCGCCGCGCCATCTCGGCGAACACATACGCATTGCTGCCTTCGACGTCCCAATCGAGCGAGGGAAAGCCGAAGCCGATGCAGCCCACGTCGCGTCCGGGAAACACGGTTCGAATACAGCGGGCCGCGGTTTCAACGTCCTGCATCTCGAGCAGTTCCATCACCCAGTACGAGCGGCGGAGTTCCTCCGTGAGCGGTTCGATTTGAAACGCCGGATCCACGATATGCACATGGGCGTCGAGGAGCCGGGGCGGCACCCAGTCCTTGAGGTGCTCCGCCCAGAACGCGCGGTCCACGTCGTTGTATGTGTAGACATAGAAGAGGGGAATTTCACTCATGGCTTCCTCATCCCGTCGTGTCTGGGGCGTTGCGCGGCCGTCGACTTGTTGCTTCCGAAGTGTGCCTGCGCGGGGCGCCTGGCCGCGGCCAGTGCGCGCGCGTGCCGGACGAGGCTGTCCGCCTCCTCCGCGGAATCCACGATCGCCCAGAAGAAGAGCCGCGCAGGATCGAGCTGTTCGCAGAGGACCTCGAGTTCCGCGCGCAGATCCGCGCTGGCGCCATGGCTCGGCCCATAATAGACCTGGACTGACTTGCCGGCGTCCTGGATCTGGCGCAAGAGCGGAATCCAGGCGGACGGCAAAGGCGCGCCCGCGCCCTGAATCCACTGGATGCAGGTCAATTCTTCAATCGAGAGCAGCGCCGGCACGTGACGGATGGCATCCGGTCCATCCAGATGATAGAGGCTGTAATCCACGTGCCGGCATGCCGAAAGCGTGTCCTGAAGGCAGAACGCGTTGAAGGCCTCCGGGCTGATCATGCACGTGAAATCGTTCTGGCCGACACAGAAGAAGCGCTTGGCGCTCCAGCCCATCGTCCAGTTGCTGGTTCCCTGTCCAAACGGCAGCAGGATGTTCGAAGCCGTGTTGATGACGCGCGTTGCGAGTTCCGTCATCTGCGCCATGGCACGATGAACGGCATCGGGCCGCGTGAGCAAGTCCATCGCGAGGTTTTCCGGACCCCGAATGGCGCTGAGGGCGTCGATGCCGCAGTGGAGATCAGGATAACCGGTGACCCACTTGTCCTTTCCCGCCTCGGCGGCACGCCGCAGCAACGCGAGATACAGTTTCCACCACCGGTTCTCCGGGCGAATGCACAGGGCGGGATGTTCTTCCCAGTCTGTTACAAAGGGCGTGATCCAGGAGGTGAATTCGCGCGGCTTGAGCGCCATGTCCGCGCCGAGCCATGCCGCGAACTGATCCGGCCCGAGCCACGGGGTATAGACGGGCAGGGCATCGCCCGCGTAGTGCGTGCGCGCGAGCCCGCTCTCCGCGGCCGCGATGACGTAGTCCACGTCTGTCCAGAGCGCATCTTCGGAATCCGGTTCCGGCGGAACGGCGCCGGGGCGGGCGTTCGGCGCGGAGAGCCACAAGAGCGGCCCGTCGTCCAGCGTGCCGGCCCAGAACGCCTCATTGCGTTCCTTGGCCCGCGCAAGCTGTCGCGCTTCAATCCATGGCGTCTGCACAGCACGCCTCCCGTTCCAACACGCTTCTCAGTCTCCTGGCTGCGGATCGCGTTGCGTCAACATAATCTGATCAACGCCAATCCATCCCATATCCTGCCCGGCGTTCTCGGGCACAAAGCTCAGCGTGGCCGCGCCCGTGGGGAGCACGAAATTGCCCAGGGAGATCCGCTGCACGACGTGGGCGCCCGCAACGCTGTCCAGGCCCGCCAGGTCTTCTGTGGCGGGTTCGGCGGAACGCCGGGCGTCAAAGACTTCCGTCTTCTTCCAGGCGGCCCGGATCCCGTGGGTGCCCGAGCGGGCCGCAGTCAGAAATCGCATCGATGCGGGCTGCCCATTCACGAGTACTCTGAATGCGCCGTACTCGGGCCCGCGCGTAATCACTGCATCGACCGCATAGTTCCCCGCTTCGGGCACGGACAGGGAGAAGCGGATGGCGTTGTCTCCCGCGGCCGGTTTGAAGAGGACTTGCCCTTTGCCGGTCCACAGGTTGAACTCGGGGAGGGTCCCACGATCCTGGACGAGCGCGCTTCCGCCCCCCGTCAGGGAGTACGCGGTCTCTTCCGCCTCGAGCCAGGCGGTCCTGCTGCCGCGGCTGTTCGTCCAGACATACAGCGCCGCGATCAACGCAACCATGAGCGCCCACCACAGGCCGAGACTGCGGAAACCGCGATAGCGATGGCGTTCGGACGCGAGAACGCCGAGGGCGCTGCGCGACCAGATAACGCCGGCAAGGCGATCGGCGGATTCGGGCCGCGTGAACAGCGACACGGCGATCAGCGTGACGGCGGAGAAGAGAAAGATGGCGAACGTGTGATGCATGAAATTGTCGTAGGGCCGGAGCCATGGAATGCGCGGGAAGAGCACGTACTTCGTCAAGGGCAGATACAGCGCGAAGCCGAGGATGAGCGTGGCCAGGGCGCCGGCCGCCGTGGCGCGCCGCCACAGGATGCCAATCAGAAACGTCGCCGCGATGGGCGGCGCGATGTAGAAGAACGTGGTCTGAATCACGCCAAACACTGTTACGCCCGGGTTGCGCACGAGAATGAGCGCGACGAGGATGCCCACAATCATGACGGCCACCGCGCTGATGCGGCCGACCGCATGCAGCTCGCGATCGCCCGCCTGGGGCCGCAGCAGGGGCTTGTAGAGATCGAGCGTGAAGATCGTGGCGGAACTGTTCGTGATGGCGCTGAGCGTGGACAGGATGGCGCTGGCGAGGCCGGCGAGGACCAGGCCCGCCAGGCCGCTCGGCAAGAAAGTGCGCACGAGGAAGGGCCAGGCCTGATCGCCGTCGCTGATGCGATCCTGAAACAGATGGAACGCGATGATGCCGGGAACGACAACAATGAAGGGGAGTATTGCCTTGCTGAAGCCGGCCATGACGACGCCCATGCGCGCGTCCCATTCGGAGCGGGCGCCAAGACAGCGCTGAACCATGAATTGATTGGCGCAACTGTACCAGACGCCGACGGACACGAGCATCGAGACGACGCCGGTCCAGGGGATGGCGGGATGGGTCGACGGGTAGAGCATGATGAACTTCTCGGGGAGGTCCCGGGTCAGTTCGCCAAATCCGCCCGCGTAGTACAGGCCGAAGACACTCACGATGATGCCGCCGATCATGAGCAGGACGTACTGCAGGAAGTCCGCCCATACTGCGGAGAGCAGGCCGCCGTACACTGTGTACGTGCCCGCCGCCAGGGCCAGCACGATCACGGAGACCTCCATGGACATGGAGGGGACAAAGACGTTGAGGGCCTTGGCACCGGCAAACAACACGCCGCCCAGCATGGCAATGACGAGCCCGATAATCATGACGGCGGCGTAGATGCAGCGGCAATGCCGGCTGAAGCGGCGTTCGAGAAACTCGGGCATCGTGCTGACGTTCCCGCGCATGTAGAACGGCAAAAAGACCCAGATGAGCACGCTGAACGTCGCGGCGTTACCCCATTCCCAATTGGCCACGGCCATGCCGTAGAGAAAGCCCCAGCCAACCATGCCGATGAAATGCTCCGTCGAGATGTTCGACGCGATGAAGGAGGCGCCGACGACGTACCACGGCAGGGTGTTTGAGGCGAGGAAGTAATCGGAGGAAGACTTGTTCTTGCTGCGGGCGGTAACCACGACGGCGAAGAGCACGACGCCCACGAAGTACGTGCAGAAGATCGCAATATCCAGAAAAGTAAACGTCATGATCAGCGTCTTTTCCTTCCGCTATCGTTCGATGATGTGCGACTCAAGCCCGGCGGCGCTGGCAAAAACCTCCAGGGCCTCCGTGTGCTCGCCCAGCATGAGCGCGCTGTGGTGGGTGCCGCCCAGCCTTGAATACGCCTCCAGGAAACGCGGCAGCGCCCTGCGCGGACGCATCCACGCGCGCACCCAGTCCTGCATATCCGGATGGGTGCCGTCTTCCAGGATATCCACGGGTGCGATAATGAGGCGGAAACTGTCGTCCGGGCCGGGCGCCAGATTCACGAAGGTTGCCGGACCCGGCCGGGGCGCGCACGCCACACACACGGGATTCTGCGCTGCAGAGAACGCGTACTCTTTTTCATAGAGCCGGGCCTTGCCCGCGGCAAGTTCGGGATTGAACTCGCCCATGTGCGAAAGAAAGAGGCTGCCGCCCTCCCAGTCCGGGCAGAAGATCTCCGTGAACGAAGACAACGGCGTTATTTTGTGGAGGGCATGGACCAGCGCCGCCGTCAATACGTCGCCTTCCCCGGCATAGCCAACGCCGCGCCGCATGGCCTTCGAGCATTCGAGGAAGGGCACTGTGTCCACGGGGCCTTCCCCGCTCTGAAAGGCGGAGAAATTCATGCTGAACGCGCTGTAGTTTCCCGCGTCCAGCAAACGGCGGAGTCCGAGGCCCACGCGCAGGGAGCGGCGATGCGCCACTTCCTCCGCATCCACCGCGTAATCAGCGCGGTCCGCCTCGAGTTCGGCTTCAATCGCGGCATCCTCGACCGCGGCGGCGTAGGGAATGATATCCTCCGCGGCGATTTCCGTCACTTCAAGATTCCATGCGGAGGCCAGCACGTCCGGGCGGACCTGGAAATCGCCCATGCCCTCGAATACCGGACCGATGCGCAAGACGCGCACATCGCGCAGGCAGCGTGCCGCGTGAATGCCCCGAACTTGCGCCGCGGCGCGGGACGCCACCGCCGAATCGGAGAGATGGCCGGCCACAATCCAGTACGGCTTGCCGCGGCGCAGGAGGAGATTCGCGAGGTCCTGCACGCCATGGATGCCGTGGTTGTACAGCAGGCGCTGGGGATCCACGTTTCGGCCGAACGCGAAGTCCGGCGTCGTATCGAGCATCAGCACGGGCTGCGGCGCGGCGCACAAGGCATCGATGGCTTCCAGGCTCGGCGAATAGGCCAAGTGGAGCGTGATAATGACGTCCACGTCTTCGCGCACAAGCTGGGCCACCGCGGCCCCGCATTCGTCCTTCGTGCGAGAAACCGGCGCCACGCACAGGCCGATACCCTGTTCCCGGAGCGAGTCCGCCACGTTCTGCAGAAACGGCTCGAGTTCGGGAAGGAGTCCCGGCAACACTTCGTCATACAACTTCAGATAGAGCGGCAAGAGGCCGGCTCGCGCGTGTGTTCCCATGGATCAGCAGCCCTTTCCCCGGCGGACGACGCGGCATGCCCTGCCCACGTCCACATTGCCGTAAAATGCGTCAAACGCCTTCAGATACGTCGCGTAGTGTTCCTGCGCGGATGCCGCGAACGCGGCCGGGGGCTTCTGCAGCCTGTGCAGTGCGCCGCGATGGGCGTTGCCGCCAAAGGGCCGCAGGCAGCCGCGCGCGCCGAGCCAGTCCTCGTCTTCCGCGCGAAACACGGGCAGATCCGCGAACAAGGCGGCAATGAGGTTCCGAAACTGCGCGCCCTTGCTGGCCCCGCCGTACAGCACAACGCCATCGGCCGATCCGCTCTCTTTGATTTCGTGAAAGACCCGCGCCAATTCGAAGGCCATCCCACAGGCCACGGCCCGGACAAGATCCGCGGGCTGTGTTGCGGGCGACAGGCCCACGAAGGCGCCCGCGCCCAAAGCGCCGGGCACAAACGGATTCGGCCGGTTCAGCCAGGGCAGCGCCGTCAACCCGGCCGGCGGAAAGACGCCTTCGTGGAATAGTTGCTCCTGGAGGGCCAGCGCCCGCTTCAGCGAGGACGCGAGGAATCGCTGCAACGCCCAGTCCCACGTGACATTGCCCGTCAGCAAGGGCTGAATCGCCAGTTGTCCGTCACTTGCGGGCGAAGGAATGACCAGTTGAAAGGGGGACACGCTGCGCCGGCCGGCCTCCGTCTGGAAACTGCCCACCCAGGCGGTGCCCAGCGAACAAACCAGCGGATGCGCCACCGCGCCAGTCATGGCCATGTACGCGGCTTCATGATCCATGTACGGCCCCGCAACGGGAATGCCCTCGGGCAAATCAAGGCTTCGCGCGGCGTCCGCGTGCAGCGGACACGGCGCGTGTCCATCGCGCAGCGGGGCAAAGAAGGACGGACCCACGCCGGCCAGGGCGGCCGTGGCGCTGCAGAGCGCGTTTGCTGCCGCGCTGTAACATCCGGATTGCAGCGCGTGACAGGCGTCCTGCCGCCACTGCCGGGTGAGATGAAAGTAGAGGTGCTCTCCGGCGCCGATGTAGAGGCGTCCGTCCGTGAAGAGGCCCGGCGCGCGCCGGCGCAGCCAGCGAATGCGGGCGAGGCCCATGCCCGGTTCGTCGCGCCACGTGTGCTTACGCCAGAACGCCGTTCCCGTCTCATCGAGAATATGCTGCAAGTCAGGATAGGCCCGGCCGTCATTCCACAAGTAGATTGGGGTCAGGGTCTCCCCTGTTGCGCGGTCCGCGATGATCGTGCTGCCGCCTTGCGAGGCGACGCCCACGCCGGCAAGGGTCCGCCACGCGCCGCCAGCATCCTTGCGCAGGCGCGCGGCCACGCGCCGAAACGCCGCAAGCACGGCCTCGGGATCCTGCTCGCGGGCGCCGTCCGGCGCGATGCGCACCGGCAGGCGGACGGCACAACCGCAGACAAGGCGCCCGGAACGGGATTCGAACACGGCCCCCTTCAACGCCGTGGTGCCCAAGTCAATGCCGAGATACGCCGTATTCCTCACTGGCAAATGACACTCTCTTTCCTTAGGCTGATGATTTCAGCGCCGCCTCAAAACGGCGCACGACGAAATCCGCCATCGCCTCATCGAACGTAAGCGGAAGCTTCGTCAGCACGCAGGGGGGGCAATCGGCCTTGTACGTCTGGGCGCTGACATCCAATCCCGCATGGCTGACGGCCTGGGCGAACACCTTGGCCGCGTCCACGCCGTGAAACACGAGCGTCGTCATATGGCGCGCCCCGCTGATTCCCGCGCAAGAGGCATGGGCCGCCGCCAGCGAACGCATGCGTTCTTCATAGTAGTCGCCCACCTGGCGGATAGTTTCGCTGTTGGCTTCGGCCCACCGCAGCGTAATGAGATACGCCAGCGAAGCCAATTCCTCCTGCCCGTTCGTTACGAGGGCTCCGAATTGCGGCATGACATCCAGGGGTGCGCTGAACAGGAGCCGCGAAGCCGGATACTCGCCGCCGGGAAAGCCCTTGCCCAGCGTCACGCAGGAAGGCCGGAGCCCGTATTCGCGGAAGCTGAAGCGCTCGGGCGACCAGATGCCCGTTTGGATTTCGTCCACGAGCGTGGGCACGTCGTGTTCGGCGCACAAGGCATAGGCGCGGTGCAGGTAATCAGGCGTCAGCACACGGCCGCCGTAGTTCATCAGGATGATTTCGTGGAGGAACCCCGCGATCTTGACGCCGTCCCGTCCGTCCGCGGCGAAGGCGGCCTCCAGATCGTCCATCCGGTTCGGGCGCAACGCGGCCACGCGGAACAGCCCCTCCGCCGCCAGCCGCTCGCCAAGCTCCGGCCACATCCCGCGCAGCACCTGCGTAAGGACCGTCGTCCCGTGATAGTTGGCCTGCATGCCGCCGTCATCGTTGCCGATCACCAGAAACACCGGCGTCCGGCCCGAATACACGGGGCCGGGCATGCCCTGCTCCATGAGATAGAATCGGGCCAGCATCAATTTCAGCGCCGCTTCGCAGGCGAGGCTCCCCGTCTCCAGGTTCAGCACCCGGTTGAGCACGTGCGGCTCGGACGCGCGCAACACGCGTTCCAGCCCCTCGCGGTCTTCGCGCTCCAATCCGTTCGCCGCCCGGACAAGCTCCTCTTCCACAAGCCGCGTGACGTGCCCCCGCGTGTTGTTGTGCGTGGCATTGGGAATGCCCAGGGCGCGCGCGCGGGCGATCAACGCGTATCCCGGAAAGGCATGGCCCAGCGACGCGTGATAGTGCTCCGCTTTTACAGTCAGATAAACCCGGCCGTCTTCGCCGATGCGATACGGGCCGCGGGCGGACAAGGGCGCCCGCTCGAGATGGGCGGCCGCGTCAAAGTGCCGCGTACTCGCGCCCTTCGCCAGACCCTCTCCCGCTCCCGAGACGAGGGGCTTCCCCACATGATCCAACATGCCGTGCTGCCATGCCTGAAATTCGGCCGGAAAGAAGTCAACGGGCTCAAGCGCCAGGTCCGTCCCGGGACCGCCGCCATACAAGGCCGCGCACGCGGCCCCGGCCGCCTCGACGTACGGCCGTCCCAACAGATCCGCCAACGAAAGGCGAACAGGCGTGATTTCAGACATGAGCAGCAGTCCCTTATAGGCCCGGATGGATCAACAGCCGACACACTAAGCGAAGGAATGCGCTCCTGTCAAAGCAGGAAGAGCGTCCACGGGCGCAAGATCTTCTTGGATTCGCGTGGGGCGGACCGCTCCGCGGGCGGGAGCGCCGCACCCCTTCACCGCTTCCTGCAGAGCAACTCCCCCTTCGCAATGGGCACAATCAACGCATCGACCCGCGGATCGTTCAGGGCGCGGTCGAGCATCGGCTGAAGGATCTCCCGGTGATTGATGGCGTTGTCGGCGATCAGCAAGCCGCCCGAAACCAGTTTCGGCACAATGGCTTCGTAGCAGTCGAAATAGACTTCCTTCTCCGCGTCCAGAAAACAGAAGCCGATGTCCCTGATTTCCCCCAAGTATGCGCGCGCATCCCCTAACACGAGGCTGACCACGTCTTCCACCCCGGCACGTGCAAAGGTCTCCCGGGCCAGAGCGGCCTTCTCCGGCATCACTTCGAACGTCGTGAGGCGGCGCCCCGCGGCCCGGCAGGCCAGTGCCAGCCAGAGGCTCGAATAGCCCGCGCTTGTGCCTATCTCGATCCAGCGGCCTGCGGGCGCACTCGCCGCGAGCAGCGCCAGAAAGCGTCCCGTCTCCGGCGGAATCTGGCGCAAGCGCTGCAAACGGGGCGTGCCATCCTCGCGGTCCCGCGCGTCAATGGCCTCCAGGCGCCGCATTTCCGCCACAAGCTGCTCGGACATGTCATGAAACATCGCAGTCCCCTCCCTGCCTCTCCATTCGCTTCCGATGTCCACACTATGCGTGAAGCCGTTTGCGCATTCAAGGGATGCCGCGGATGCCCGTTGTTCTGCGCGAACGCCCCGCTGTTGGCCGAAGCCGTCGCCGATGCGCTGGACGAATTGCCGTTGCCCTATCGTTTTGACGTCCAGGCCCACGAAGCCATTCGCCACGCCCCATTGTTCGAACATATCGCCCGTGCCGGCATCGCCATCTATGACCGCGAGATGGACGCCTCTGAATCAACTGCTTCTGTGTCGTGAGCCGCGCAGAGGATTGACACGGCTCTCCCGGACCGATATCCTGCACGGCGCAGCGCGGGAACGCTCGTTCGCGCCAGAGAGCAAGAGGTACGACAAAACGAAAGGCGTCTTGTGATGCGTCTGATGATCGCCGTTCCACTCCTGTGTGTGCTCGCCATTTCACTTCCAGGCGCCGCCGCGGAGACAACTCCCAAAGTCGATTTCGGATATGCCTTCGCCACGCCGCACCGGATGACTGTCGCGCGTCCGGAGAGCAGCGACAAGACGCTCCTGGATCTCGAAAACGGATCGCTCCGGCTCGGCTGGACCTATGAGACGCTTATCAACTACCCGCTCGCGGCCTTCGTAACGCCGCCCGCGGTGTGGGGCGTGAAACTGACGCCGCAAGTCGATGGAAAGCCGTTCCCGGGCAGCACGTGGACCCGCGCGGAAGGCTATCTGCCCGTGCTCGAGAACACTTACACGGCCCCCGAGGGTTCCATCAAGCTCGAGGTGGCCGGCGGATTGCTGGCGGCCATGGTTCGCATCACGATCTCGAACACGAGCGCCGAGAAGCACAGCTTCAGCCTGCCGGCCGTGTCCCAGCGCGGCTTCTTCGGCTATAACCCCGGCTACGTGGACCCGGACCGGGACCGCGATTGCCTCCTGGCCGGCTGGGGCGATCGTGCGGACCGCGTGATTGTCTTTGGCATCGGCGCGGACGCCTATGCCATCCAGGGCGCGACCACTTTGTGTCCGGCTTGGGAACTCCAGCCGGGAGAACAGCGCACCGGCTGGATAGTGCGGCCCTATCAGAGTTTCGCCGCCGACCTGCCCGTCCTCCGCACGAGCAACTGGCAGAGTGAATTCGATCTGGCCAAAGAGGAGTGGCGCACGCTGACCGGCCGGACCACCCGCATCAGCGTTCCCGACCCGGGCGTCATGAATGCGTTCTATGCCTGCATCGGCGACTTCTTCATCATGCGCGAACCCGTGGCCGACGGCTATATTGCGGGCACGCCCGGCACTGACGGCTATCGCGCGCCGAACGCGGGCGAGGCCGCCATCGTGGCCATCGCGCTCGATCAGCTCGGCCTGCACGCCGAGGCGGAAAGCGGCTTCCGCATGTGCCTCGATCAGCAGGGGGACGACGGCGACTGGAATGACCCGAAGGGATGGGGCCACTTGATGTGGGCCATGTCCGGATTCAAGTCCTGGGCGGCAATCGAGCATTTCCTGCTCACGGACGACCGGGCCTATCTCGAGAAGGTCTTCCCGCACATGCTCGCCAGTTCGCGCTGGCAGGAAACCCAGCGCGCGCGCACCCGCGTAATGAAGGACGGCGCGCGCCCCGCAACCTACGGCCTCATGCCGCGCGGCATGGGCGATTGCGGCCTGAAGGACGGCGACGACCTCTACGGCGTCTTCCTCCCGCACAACATGTGGGCGGTTTATGCCGACCGCGTCGCGGCCGAAGTGGCCGAAACCCTCGGCAAGACGGACGAGGCAAAGGAACTCCGGGCGATCCACGACGCCGGCCTTGCGGACTTGCTCCAAGCCCTGGACGCCGGCGCCATTGCCGAGGACGGCTACCGCTGGATTCCCGGCGTCGCGGGGAAAACCTGCGGCAGCCGCTGGGGCGCGCTCAACGCCCTCTTCCCCTGCCGCATCCTCCCCGCCGATCACGAGCTCGTCACCGGCACTCTGCGGCAACTGCGCGCCCACATGAGCCCCGGCGGATTGCCCCTGAACACCGGATGGATGCCGAACGGCCTCTGGGTCGCCATCGCGCTCGACAATCTCGCCGAAGTCCACCTCGTCCGCGGCGAAGGCGATGAAGCCGCGGACCTCGTCTACGCCACCCTCAACCACGGCACCCCGCTCTATACGTGGTGCGAGGAGCGCGCCCCGCAGCCCGGCGCACCGGAAACCACCGGCGACCGGCAGCACCTCTGGACCCCCGTTGCCGTCGTCCGCGAACTCCGCGACGCGCTCGTGCTGGAAGACGGGCACTGCCTGCACATTGCCCGGGGAACGCATCGCGCCTGGCTCGGCGGCGGCCAGCCCCTCGGCATCACCGCCGCGCCCACGCATTTCGGCGTGATCACCTTCGAGATGAGCTATGACCCCGCCGCAAAACGCGTCCACGGAAAGGTCCTCTTCCCCACGGAAGGCGCCCGCAACGCACTCGAAACGGCCTTCCTCCATCTCCGTCTCCCGGGCGGCCTCCGCGCGACCGCGGTCAACCCCGAATCCCGCGCCGAACTGATGCCCGACGGCACCGCCCTGCGCTGGACCGCCCCCAAAGGCGAAGCCGCCTTCGCGGTCGAAGTGCAGTAGGATAACTCGTGCGCCAAGTGCGGGTTCGTCTCGGGTCGGCCTCCGCACTTCTGACCGGGTCGTGGACGACCCGGCCTACTCGTAGCCAGAGGCGACGAGGACGTCGCGTCCACACAGGCCTGACTTCGGGACACTCACCTTGACAGGCTGATGGTCTTTTGCGCTTGTTTGTATCTTTTTCTTGCAATGTTTCATGTGTTATGATTTGTTCGCGCTTAAGCCTATAGCAGATCGGTTCATGCAGAGCGCATGCGAAACGAACTCAAGCACGCGGTCCACATTCCCCTGCCGCAGCCCAAAGCGTCTTGATCGAATGCGGGTGATTCCGGCATTGTAGTAAAGGTGCCGGAAGCAGGGAGAACGGCCATGAACGGGAAGCGGCGCGGATTCAGTCTGGTCGAGCTGCTGGTTTGCACCGCCATCATCGGGATCCTGATGGCCATGTACCTGCCCGCGCTCAGCCGTGCGCGGGCACGGGCCATCAATGTCGTCAAGCAGGAGGCGATGCATCAGGAGTACATCGGGGATATGGCGGGCCGGGTCAACAGCGTCAACCAGGGCGTGGACCCGGAAGACAAGCGTGGCTGGGCGCGGGCCAAGTTCCATGAGGTCCTCGCGAGCGATCAGGGAGAAATCATCCAGACCACCCTGCTCTACGTGGTCAAGAACGAGGCCGAATTCCGCGCCTACTGGCATACGCTCATCAATCCGGCGGCCACCGCCCCCCTGGAGTATGACGCCCACGGCGCGCTGGTCGCCTGTGATGAGGACGGCCACTGCTACAACCTGCCCTCCCTGTCGAACCGGGTCGTCGAGACGGTTCCCACCTCCTGGGAATTCCTCTCCACGAACATGCAGGAGACCTCGCTGGCCACGATGGGCAGCAACGTCCTGTACAGCGACGGCCACATCCAGTACATCCCCTACCCCGGCGCATTCCCCATCTGCGGCAGTGTCGCGGAACTGGGCCACCGCTATCTCGTGGAAATGCCGCCACCGTCGAGCTGAAGACGGGGACGTCATGGACGCAATGGACGTTGCCGCCGGACTCAGGCAAATACTTACGCCTTCCGGACCGGCTGGCGCAGCAGCGTCTTGAGCCGTTCGGGCGGGACACGCCGGGGGTCGGAGAGATAGACTTCGTGATGCAGCCCGTGCTGCCGGCGCTGGTTGGCCTCGGCGAAGGCGAGCATTGCGGTGATGGTTTCACACAATTGCTCGTAAGGGCCGACGTGCAGCATCTGCACGCATTCGCCTTCGTGGAGTTTCTCCAGAGTCACTTGGCCGGCATTGGCGTTCTTCCCCCGGCGCTGGAGCGCTTTCACGGCCTCGCGGAGATCCTGCTTGCCGACGAAGTCCGGGGTGCGGATCATGAGTTTCCAGCGCCACTCGCTCTTCGGCGCCGTTTCAAAGTCCGCTCCGCCGTCGGGCGGGTACCACAAGGCTTCGAGCTTGCTCACGGCGTAATCCTGCCCCTTGGCCTTGAGCGTCATCTTGATCGTGAAGGCCATGGCGTAGAGCGCGCCGACGCATTGCTCAAAGCACTCGCCGCCGGGTTCGCCCTGCCCGTCCACGGCAAGATATTGGGCGGGCGCCGCGTTCACAAAGATGGGCTTCTTGACCGCCTTGTATTCCGCGGCATGTTCTTTGTAGAGGTCCAGTTTCATGCGTTTCTCCTTCTTGAGGCCAGGGGCCTATTCCGTTCCGGGGGCCGGCATCAGCGGCAGATAGATGTCCGTCAGCAAATCTCCGGGCTCCGTGCCTTCGGGCGAGTTGAGATAAACCTCAAAGGACGGGGCGGCGCGCAGTTCGCGTCCGCTTCGGGCCGCCCACGGACCGCAAAGCCGCGCGTAGGTTCTTCCGAGGCGCTGATACGGCCCGAAGTGTGTGGTCACCGCGTAGTCGCCGCCGGCAATCACCTGCACGCCCAGGTCGCGGCGCGGACGGATCGGCCCGCTCACCGCGATGCATGCATCGTAGCGGATGCGTTCCGGCGGTGTGATCTCGGGGTCGTCGTAACAGACGCCGATGAACTGGCAGCTTTCGCCGAGCAGCCCCATGGGCGCGGCGCGCGCCATGAGGCGCTCCCAGGCCTCGCCCACGGCGTCATACGGCCCCACATGGCGGACGAAGGCCACGCGCTGGGGGCGGATCGTCCGGATGGCGACGCTCATGGAGCGGCTGCTGCGTTTGGGCGAGAAGCGGATCACTTGATCGGGGGTGTAATGCACCGCGCGTCCGTCCGGAACGGGGAGCGGGGCGTGCCTCCGCCGGAAGGCCGACGGGGCCGCGCCAAAGCGCTCGCGAAAGGCGCGCGTGAACGCTTCGTGGCTTCCATAGCCCGCTTCGAGCGCGATGTCGGCGATGGCCCGCCGGGATTGCTTCAGGCGTTGCGCCGCGCGCTCGAGCCGGAGCCGCCGGACATGCTCCATCAGGCCTTCTCCGATCATCCCCGTGAACACGCGGTGGAAATGATACGGCGAGAAGCAGGCCAGGCCGGCGAGCGCATCCAATTCCAGCGGGCCGTCGAGATGCTGCTGGATGTGCGTGAGCACCCGCAGTATCCGTTGCTCGTAGGAGTGCCGTGTCCTGTCCCGCATGTCCTCGCTCCCGGTTCGGTCCCTATGATAGCGCAAGCCGGACGCTTTTGCTTGATGCGCCTTGCGCATTTTGCCGCGGGGCCAGTTCGACTTCGTGTGCCTGGACTTGTAGCATAGGCGAAGAAACGGGAGGTGGCTCATGCGACAATTCAGCCGGCGAACCTTTCTCCAGCGGGCAGCCCTGCTCACCGGGCTCACGGGATGCGCCACGCGGGCCTTCGGCGAGGCCACGCCGCGGCCCAACGTCGTGCTGATTATCACGGACGATCAGGGTTACGGCGATCTCGCCTGCCATGGCAATCCGCACCTCAAGACGCCGAACCTCGACCGTCTCTATGCGGAGAGCACGCGCCTAACCCGTTTCCATGTCTGCCCGGTGTGCTCGCCCACGCGCGCATGCCTGATGACCGGGCGCTACAACTATCGGACGGGCGTTGTAGACACGTATCAGGGCCGCTCGATGATGCATGCGGACGAATTCACCCTGGCCGAGTCGCTCGCGGGGGCGGGGTACCGGACCGGGCTCTTCGGGAAGTGGCATCTCGGGGACAATTATCCGATGCGCGCCGTGGATCAGGGCTTTCAGGAATCGCTCGTGCACAAGGGCGGCGGCATCTGCCAGCCCTCCGAGCCGCGCAACAACAGTTACTTCGACCCGATCCTCTCGCACAACGGGCAGGACACGCCCTGCAAGGGCTACTGCACGGACCTCTTCACGGACGCCGCCCTCCGCTTCATCGAGGAGAACCGGCAATCGCCCTTCTTCGCCTATGTCGCCTTCAACGCGCCGCACGAACCGCTCATCGTCGACGAGCGCTACAGCGCGCCCTATCTCGCCATGGGGCTTCCCGAAAAGACCGCAAAAGTCTACGGCATGATCGCCAACATCGATGAAAACGTCGGGCGCATCATGGGCGCGCTCGACAAGCTCGACCTCAGCCGGAACACGATCCTCATCTTCATGACGGACAATGGCGCGCAGCACAAGGACCGCTTCAATGCGGGCCTGCGCGGCACAAAGGGCACGGCGTATGAAGGCGGCATTCGCGTGCCGTTCTTCATTCGCTGGCCGGATCACTTCCGCCCCGGCCTGGACATTGACCGCATCGCCGCCCATATCGACGTCTTCCCCACGCTGACGGAGATCTGCGGCGGGGAATCCAGGAACAAGCTCGACGGCGCGAGCCTGCTCCCCCTGTTGAAAGACCCCAAAACCCCCTGGCCTGATCGCACCCTTTTCTTTCAGTGGCATCGCGGGGATGAACCGAAACCCTTCGTCAACAGCGCGGTGCTCACCCAGCGCTACAAACTCGTGGAAGGCAAGGAGCTTTACGATCTCCAGACGGATCCCGCCGAGCAAACGGATATCGCCGCGCAGGACCCCGGCCTCGTCGCGGACTTGCGCGCCCGTTACGAGGCGTGGTTCCGGGACGTCGGCAGCACCCGCGGCTACGCCCCGCCGCGCATCCATCTCGGCACGCCGCACGAGAACCCCACAGTGCTGACGCGCCAGGACTGGCGTGCCGCCGAAAGCTGGCACGACGGCAACATCGGCTGCTGGGAAGTGCATGTCGCCCGTGGCGGCGCGTACGAAATCACGGCAACCTTCCCCGTGCAAGAGAAGCCCGGCGAGGTGATCTTCCGCCTGAACGGCGTTGAAGTGCGCCAGGCGCTGTCCGCCAACACCGCCCTGTGCACGTTGACGGCGCCCCACATTCCCGAAGGCGATGGGCGCCTGGAAATCAGCACCGCTGCCGGCGGACCAGAGAGTGTGTCTGTGCGGCTGCGTTAAGAGGCGCACAGCCATGGGCCGCTTGATTGCCCCATTTCGCCGGTCTATGATGCGGCTTCGGCGATCACGATAGCCGCGGTGTGAAGGGAGAATCCGATGGGCGAAGGACACTATCTCGTTGACGTGTGGATGCAGCACCCAACGTCCAGGTTCATCATGCATCCGATGTTCGACTCGTTGCGGCGCTGGATGGGAGATTCCATGCCCGGCGAGATCCCGATCGAGTTCACCCTGGGTACGATGGACATGGCCAATGTGCGCACGGGGCTGATCTGCGCGTGGCATGGGCCGCAGGGCGCGCTCATCTCGAACGACGAAGTGGCCGGCTGGGTGCGCCAGCATCCGAAGCGCCTGGCGGGCCTGGCCTCCGTGGACTTGTATCGGCCGATGGATGCCGTCCGCGAACTGCGGCGCTGTGTCCGCGATCTCGGATTCCGGGGACTGCGCATCGTTCCGTGGCTGTGGAACCTGCCGCCGAACGACCGCCGTTACTATCCCCTCTTCGCCGAGTGCGTGGAACTGGGCGTGCCGTTCTGCCTGCAAGTGGGCCACACGGGCCCGCTCTGCCCCTCGGAACCGGGACGTCCCATCCCCTATCTCGACGAGGTGGCCCTCGAGTTCCCGGAACTGAAGATCGTGGCCGGGCACATCGGCTATCCGTGGACGGTGGAGATGATCGCCTTGGCGAGCAAGTACCCCAACGTGTACATCGACACGTCGGCCTACAAGGCGAAGCGTTTCCCGAAAGAGCTGGCGGATTACATGCGCGGACACGGAAGGAAGAAGGTGCTGTTTGGAAGCAACTTCCCCATGTTGACGGCGCAGATGTGCCTGGAAGGCCTGAAGGAGCTGGAACTCAATGATGAGACACGCGATCTGTTCCTGCATGGAAACGCCGAACGGGTCTTCGGGCTGTCGTAGGCCCCGCCGCGGCGTGGGACTGCTCGCCGTCCTCCTCTTGTTTGCGGGTGCGGCCGAGGCGCAAGCGCCGGAACTGCCAATCGCGCCGCCGCCCGCGCGTCCGGTGCTGCGCATCGACGCGGACAATGCCCACCCGGCGATTCCTTTCCTGAGTTGGGATACGGAAGGCGGCGAGCGCGCCAAGGTCAACCTGCTGCGCGCGCCCATGGCCTTGCGCATCCTGAAGGACGGCCAGTGGCAGCCGAAATTGAAAGGCGCCCGGCGCGGCGCGGACGAAAACAACATCGAGTATCGTTGCGAACTGTTCGAAGGGCAGGAGCTTGCCTGGACCCTGACGAACAATGCCGGCAGCCTGAACATGCGGATCACCGGGTCGTCCATCGAAGGGCTTCGGCTGATCTTCCCTTTTGACGCCCGTGTCGCGGCGGTGACGGCGTTTGCCGCGGAATGGAACGAGGACGGAAGCCTGCGGCTCCCGGTGATTCTCAGTGCGCCCGACTTCGGGCAGATGCTGCTGAAGTGCGCGGAACAGCCGGGCCTGAAAGCGTGGCTGGAAGGCAGCCGCAAAGAGCACTACGTGGACTTCGTGCTGGAGTTGCCCCCCTTTGCCTCGGAAACCGCACTCACGTTGAGCCTCGAACCCGTCTGGCTGCCCGCGCCCGCGGGACTGGCCAACGAAACGCTCTGGCGCAAGGCGCGGCGCGGCTGGTTCAACATCTTCGAACCCAGCGCACGATGGGGGGAACAGGGCCGCCCCTTCAGCGCCCCGCCCGGCATCCTCTCGAACAACGTCATCAGCGACCCGGTGAGCTGCCTGATCTTTCTCTATGCGGATCAGGCCTTCTTCACGCCCGAGGCCGCGCCCGGCATTTCGCTCGCCGCCCATGTGCGGCGCACAGTGGATTACTGGCTCCTCCAGAAAACGCGGCCCTCCGGCGAAGTGGTGGCCTACTGGGATTACGGCGACATGCTCGATGCCAATGCCAGTCCCGTGATCGCGGCGTGGGACTACGTCGAGTCGACCGGCGATACGGCCTGGCTCACGCAACGCATCGAGCGGCTCGAATTCGTCGCGGACTATCTGGCCAAACGCGATATCGACAACGACGGGCTCGTCGAATGCACGCACAGCGGCAATTACGGCACGCTGATGGATCCGGCGCGCAGCGCCTCGGCCTGGGACACTATCAACGCCGGCCACAAGGACGCCTATAGCAACGAGCTGACGTATCGGGCCTGGCGATGCCTCGCGGATCTCGAGAGCAAGCTCGGCCGCTCCGAGGCCCAGGCGCGCTATACGAACCTCGCGGACCGCTTGAAAGCTGTCTTCAGCAAGACCCTCCTGGACCCGGCCACCGGCTGGATCGCGTGGTGGAAAAGCGAAGACGGCCAACTGCACAACCTGGCCAGCCCCATGATCAACAGCCTGGCCATTGAATATGGATTAGTGGACGCGGAACAAGGCCGGCTGATCCTTCAGGGCCTGCACGATCTTATCGTGAGCGTCGGCTTCCGAAACTACGAACTGGGCGTGCCGCTCACCCTGGTCCCGGTCCGCAAAGGCGATTACTTGCTGCCAAAGAAGGGCGCGCCCGCCTCGACTATCTGCGGCGCGCCCGATCGCGAGGACGGCACCGACACGTTCACGAAATACCTCAACGGCGGCTGCTGCGTCAGCGATGCGGTCCACTACATGACCGCCCTGCACATGGCCGGCAACCACGAACAGGCCGACCTGATCATGAATGCCATGCTCGACCGCCAGGTCCGGGGCGTCTTCCCCAACGGCGGCGCCTTCCAGAACGGGGTCGTGGACAAGTATCCTCACGGCGCCGAATTCTTCGATTGGGGCGGCAATACCTGCGGCTATGAAGGCCACCTGACGTACAGTTTCTCTTTCCTCCAGGCCGTGCTGCTGCGCGAACCGCAATTCAGGAACCGGCTGCTCCGCCCGCTCTTCGCTTCCCCCGCGCCGAAATGACCGCTGGGACCCGCGGGGCGCAACCGGCCCCTGAAATTGACGAGTTCGCCTGGCTTGGCGGTCATCCGATGAAGAGGCCCTCCAGCCGGACCTGGCGCCCGTGGCCGCTCCGGTTCACGTAGTTGATGAGGCCGCTGTGCCGCCATTGGAGCATGCACATGCGCGGCTGGAAGAAGTACCGCATCCCAATCCGCAACTCGGACCGGCTTTCCGTGACGATGCCTTCATAGGCCTCGGCGATGTAGTATCCGAGGTCTTTGTAGCCGTGCTGCCGCGGCCCCAATGGGCCCGTGACGCACCACGTGATCACCCCCGTCCGCTTGTCCACCTCGATGGCCGTGCCACAGTGTGTGATGGGGCAGCCGCAGGACATGCCCAGCGGACGCCCGATAAGCGTGTCGCCCACCTGCACGTCGAGTTCGCGCGTGATCAGCGGATTGTGCGGCAGGATGATCTCGCGGGGCCCCGGGTCTTCCGGGAAGTGCTCCAGATAGAAATCGAAGTCCCGGCCCAGGGTGTCGGTCCAGGGCGCGCGTTGCGCCGCCGCCTGCGGCGCAGCGTGACACGCGCCGCACGCCTCCGGGGAACATTCGGTTTCGGGGCGGAGGGCCGCAAGGCGCGCGGCGGCCTCGACCCGGCTCTCCGACAACTGAATGCACCGCTCGATCATCTCGGGGTGTTCCCTCAATTGTTCCGCGAGATCCGCGCAGCTTCGATAGCCGCACAAACCGCAGTTCAGTCCGGGCAATGAAATATCTATGTTTGTACTCATAAACGGGTCTCCCTCCAATCATGCCCAAGCGGCTATTCGCCGCGGTAGAAATTCTGATTTTCGAGCGCACGCACCACGCCAAAATGCGCCTGCCAGCCCACGTCTTTCTTGCCCACGCAAATCGTGCAGGTGCCCACTGGCGGGTTTCCGCGCAGCATCAGGCCCTCGCTCACGTCGGGCGTCTGCAGCACGTGGTCCACGAGCGGGTCCATGCCGATGCCGTAGAGCGCGTTCACTTCCCGGATCCGCACTGCAGGCGCCGCCTCCTTGATCCGCGCCCGGAACACCTCCCGTTCGGCCTGGGATACGAGGTCGATCTTCGTGACTACTGCGATGTCCGCCAGCGAAAGCATGGGCCCCACTTTCCTTGGCAAGTTCATGCCGCTCGTGGCTTCCATCGTCATGATGCCGAGTCCACCGTCCACATAAGGGGCGCAGCGCAGGCAAAGGCCCGCGGTTTCGACGAGCAGAATGTCCGCGCCGGCACCTTCCGCCCAACGCAAGGCGTCGCCCAGCACGAGCACGCTGCAATGATCCGGGCACAATTCGCCGGAGTAGGCTTTGCGCGCGGGAATCTCGAATTCCTGCGCGAAGACTTCATCCTCGTCCGCGAATTGAACGTCAATCTTCAGGAACGCGAGATGATGATGCGCCGCGATCAGTTTCCGCGCGACATGGCGCAGCACGGAGGTCTTTCCCACCGTCGCGGGTCCGGCACAAATGACGAGTTTCATGCGCCCACCTCCGCCGACGCCGGCCCAAAGGCGTTGAGGCCGGCCATGTCTTCCTGCGTCAGGCGACCGCCCAGGCGAATCGTGTTCCGGAGGCGGGAGAGCGCGTCATCGAGGCGGCTGACAGTTACCGCAAAGGCCCGTTCCGCGGCCTCGGTCTTGATCACCTCCGTGATGCTCCCATGGCGCATGACGATCCGGAAATCGGAGAGGAGGGCGATGCGCGGGTCGTGTGTCACGAAAATGAAGATCTTCTTGTACGCCCGCAGCAGTTCGAGGGCGCGCGTGCGGTGGATGCCCGCATTCTCCACCTCGTCCAGGAGCACGATCGGGGTGTTGCACACGATCGTCGCGTCCGCGATAAGCAGCGCCCGCGTCTGCCCCCCGCTCAGTTCCGTCATCCGACTCGACAGGATGATCGGCTCGCCCGTGAGTTGATTGGCAAAATCCAGCGTTTGCGCCACGAGTTCGTCCACGTTCTGCGGATCCGCACTCCGGATCTGCGCGTGTGTGCTCAGGAAGCTCTTCACGGGCAAGTCCGACAGGAAGTTCGTGTGTTGCGTGATCAGCGCGATGGGGTGATACGCCGGGTCCTCGCGATAGATATTCGGCGGCGCCTCGCCATCAATCAAGATGCGGCGGCCCGTCGGCGTGTCTCCATTCGCAAAGAGTTCAATATCGTTAATAAGCGTCGTCTTCCCCGAACCCGTCGGGCCCACGATGCTCACGACATCGCCCATGTTCAGCTCGATGCGCGGGACGGATTCGGGCGCATGGCTCTTGCCATGCCCCGGAATAATGGTGATTTGCCTGATCATTGTGCGTCTCCCTGTTTCCTCATGCGTTTCACTGTAGTGCGCTGCTTTTTCATCCAGCACAGCATTAAGGAAGCAGTTTTCGTGCCATGCGTGCGAAAGCCCGAAAATGCATGGGTTTTGGAATTCGTGGCGCGGGGCCCTATCAAATATGCTGGATTTCCTACCAAATATGATAGGCCCTATCAAATATGCTAGAAAAGGGCGCCGATACGGCGCGATCACCTGAAAAACGATGTGCCCCGCATGGCCTTGCGGCGTCGATTATCCCGCTTGGCGGTCATGGCGTGAGCGAGCACCGCATCCGCATCGACGATGGGGACCGAAGCGAAAGTCGTGGATTGGATGGCCGTGCTTTTCGCTCCATCTCCCGCCCCCGTGCGGGGGCTGCTACGCCACGTGCGCCTCCTGAGAATCGAAGTTGGGGTGTGGTGGACCGAGAACCGAAACCGGGGAAATCGCGCGTGGACTTGGAGAGATTCACGACACGAATCGTCGCACTGAAGACAGCCGCCAGACCCCGAAACGGTTCCGGTTACAATGCGGTTGCCCTGCGCGTCATCCCCCCGGCGCGAAATCGTTCCCGGTCCGGCCACGCCTCCGTTCCGGGGCGCAGTTGCCCGTCATGGCGCCCCGACGCAGTAGCCGTCTTCCGTGGCCTCGCCGGGGCAGGCGTGATATCCCCCCGAATTGAAGAACTGAATCATGCGCAACAGTTCGGAGAGATCCACGCGCCAATCCTGCGGGTTGTAGTCCGCGCCATGCGGCGTACAGGCCTGATCGCCGGGACCCGGCGCAAAGCCATCCTCCGTTCCCGCCTGACAATGCAGGCCATCCGAATTGAAGAACTGAATCACGCGCAGTAATTCGGACAAGTCAATCCAGTGGTCGCCATTCTCATCCGCGCTGTGAATCTCCGGCGGCCCGCCTTCGCCTTCGCCTTCGCCTTCGCCTTCGCCTTCGCCTTCGCCTTCGCCTTCGCCTTCGCCTTCGCCTTCGCCTTCGCC
>CAILVY010000045.1 GCA_903837785.1 Candidatus Hydrogenedentota bacterium | reverse complement strand
GCATGCTGCAGCAGGGCCGCCATGTCGCCGACATTGCCGTGCTCTACCCCATCGCCACCCTGCAGGCGGGATATCACTTCGGCGTCGGAGAACCCTACAAAGGCGGGATCATTCCCGAAGAAGCGGATTACATGGACGTGGGCGAACTGCTCTCCTTGGGCGTCCGCCGCGATTTCACGTTCCTCCACCCCGAAGTCCTCGAAGGCAAGTGCATCGTGGACGGCCCGCGCATCAAACTGAACAATGCCAACAACGCCGAGGAATACCGCGTCTTCCTCCTGCCCGGCGCCAAGACGATCCAGGCAAGCACGCTCAGGATGCTCCAGCGATTCTACGAGTCGGGCGGGAAGATCATTGCCACCACCCAGCTTCCGGACCGGTCCGCGGAGTTTGGAAAGGACGCCGAAGTCCGGCAGTTGATTGCGGAGCTCTTTGGCGACACGGCTCAGATGCGAAAGAACGCTTCAGGCGGCATGGCTTGCTTCATCGAGAAGCCTTCCGTTGAACGGCTCCGCGAGGCGCTGGACGCAATGTGCCCCGTGGGCGATGTGCTCTTCGAACCCGGGCTTGCAGTCAGCAATGGCAACCTCACGTATATCCATAAAGTCATTCTGGGGCAGGACGGCTACTTCTTCGCAAACTCTTCGGAAACCCCGGTCGATACCGCGGTCCGCTTGCGCGGCAACCTGGCCCTGGAATGCTGGGACCCGCACACCGGAACGGCCGTCCCGTGCCAGACGGAGCACCGAAGCGATTCGGGCGAAGAAGTCACCTCCGTGCGCCTCAGTCTGCCGCCCGTCAGCTCAGCCTTTCTTGTCTCGAAGATGCCATGATCGAACGGCGTTCTTTGTAGCGTGTTGAGAGGACGCAAACACGCTCACCAGGCTGAACGAAAGGCCGGCATCAGCAACCTTCCGGGTTCGCTGTGGCCCGGCGCAAAGCACCGCAGCCTGGCGGAGGAGTGCTATTCCTCGAGTTCATCTGAGAAAAGGCGGGAGACCTGGCAAGACTGCGTTATTTCCATCCCAGATTCACTTCCGTCTTGGCGAAATCCTCCGGAACCCGGAAGGGCGACGTGAACCCCAGCTTCAGGACGCCCTCACCCGGATCCTTGGGAACTGTGCCGGACAACGTGATTGTGCGGCGGTCGCCCGGCGCAAGCCAGTCGCCTTCATAATCCCAGGTCTTGGGCAGGCCGAGTTGTTCTGCGGCGCCGGCAAGCTGGATTTGCTGGCCGACACCCGGCCGCCACGGGCACACCCCCGTGTTATGCAATTCGATGCGCAGCGAGAAAGGCTGTCCTGCCTTCATTTCGCTCGCGTCGGCCTGGATCGTGCCTGCGAACTGCTTGATCTTCAATTGCCACTCCAGCCACTGATCGTATCCGGCCATGAACTCCTTGTATGGGCTCGTCATCCAGCGGCAATGCGTCAGCATGCCTTCCGGCGCGGCCTGCATCACGGCGTCATACTTCGCCGCCCATTCGTAGATCTCCCGATAACACCCGATCAGCTTGTCCCGCACCTCGTCCGGCAGCCGCTCCCCGCGGGCAACTAGCTCCTGATTCGCCGACACAAGATCGTAGATCCGGGCGAAGAGGTCCAGCCGCTTCAGATGATACTCGAAGAAAGGCGGAAACAGCTCCACATGCCCGAACCAGCGGGCATGTTCCGCCGCGCCGGATTCTTCCTTGAGCTTCGCAAGGCGCGCGCGCAATTCGGACGAGAGGCTCTCGCCGTGCGTCACGATTTTCGTGCGTTCCTCCGCCTTGAGCTTCATCCACACGGCCGGCGGCAGAAAGCGCGCGTTGATTTCCCAGAGCTGCTCGTACGTCTGGCTCATGCGAACGAACGCCAGCGCATGCGCCGGGCCGAAGCTCCGGCTCCCCCACTCGTAGCGCAACGTGTTTGCCGTGGCCGCAGGTTCCCACCCGAAGCGGCCGACCGCTTCCCACGGCAATTCCGTGCCGCAATACGCCCCGCCGATCCAGAAGCCGCCGCGCTCCGAGATCAATCGCCGCATCCGCGGCGAGGGCGGCAGGCGAAAGTTCGCGTAGAGGTTGTCAAGCCATGTGTCGCCCATCACCCCGATGCGTTCGTTGTCCCGCGTGAGCACCGCCGCCTCCCCGCCATGGCCGATGACATAGAGATCCTTCGGCAACAGCGGCTCCAGCTTCGGCTCATAGCCGTCGAAATACGGATACACGGCGACATCGCCTTTGAACCCCTTGCCGCGAAGCAGGTCATAGATCACGAGGTACTGCTCCCACGCCGGACTTTTCGTATGTGATTTCGTGATGTACTCCTTGCAGCGCGCGCACGTGCAAAGCCCGCCGTTGTCATCGCGAATTAGCACCAGCCCGTCGATCGGATAGGTCTCCAGCAGCTCCCGGAAGAACGCTTCGAGATAACGCCGGTACTCCGGATGCGTGAAGCAGGGGATCTTCTCACTGTACCCGCCTTCGGCCCGCGGCGCCATGGCCTCGGGAAACTGCTGCGCATACGTCGTTGGCACACACCCTATGGGAATCCACAGCCACACCCGGCCGCCGCGGTCGTGAAGAAAGCGCGTCAGGCGCAACGCGCGTTCTCGATGCAGGTCGATCTCCGCGAACTTCGCTCCCGAGGATTCATCGTACGCCTCCGGCGCAGAAGACCGAATCTCGGGCATGTACTGATAACCCACCGGCATCTTCCAGTTCCCCCACATGCCCAAGCAGGCAAAATGGCTCATGCCCGACGTGATCAGGTTCTCCAGGACACCCTTCCACCCCTCCTCGGTTCCGTAAGGGAAATCCACTTCCACCTCGCCCCCGCCAAAGCCTCCCGCGCGCAGCGGGACCACTGGATTGCGCGCAATCAGAGGGATTTCCCGTCCGAAACGCGCCGCGTGCGCCGCCACCGCCTTCGCGGCCAGATAGAGCCCGTTTGCCGTTCCCGCAAGAACATTCCATCCCTCCGGACTTGCCGCGCTCTCCCCCGCGGGGCAAATCAAGAAACCGTCCCCTTGAATTCCCCGGGACGCTGGCTCGGGCAAGACCGTGAGCCGAAGCACGGGGCCACCCGCTGCCGCCGTCCCGAACGCGCTCGACAGAACCTCCGCCGAGGCGCGCGCGGCATCCGGAGACTCGATGCGCAGCCCCTCCGGCACCGCCGCGCGAACGGGCTGCACGTCCACGACGAGGCCCTCGTCCAACGCCTCCACGAGTCTCCCGGCCTCTGGCCCATCCGCCAACGGGTACGGAGTCAAGGTGCGCCGCCAACGGCGCCCATTGACGAGCGACTCCCCCATTTCGACGATCCCGACCTGATCACCCCGCCACAGCGCCGCGGCCTGCGTGACCGAGGCGGTATACCCCTTGAATCCGTAGAAGGGATAGCGGTCCTCAAGACAAGACAGGGATTCGCGTGTTCCCGCTAACGGCAGATCATAACGAACGGCATGTGTACACCACGGGCTGTCGCCTTGCCACGTCTGGCCGTCCGCCAGAATTTCCAGGGTGCCGTGGGCGTAGACGCGGTACGTCAGCACGATGGAGGGACCTTGTTCCACATCCAACCTGAAATCGATTTGGCTCATCACCTCAGACGAGAATGACGAGAGCCAGCGCGTCTGCGCGGGAACATTCGTGCCCTGCGCAATTCGGACACGCGGCGCACCCGGGTCGCCCGGGTGGGCATAACCTGGCCCGAACGTCCCCACGAATTCGTAGGCCGAGGCGTCCGCCAGTCGGGACACCGCTATCGAGAGAGGCCCTGTGAGCAGCGCTGTTCCTTGCCAGGAATAGTCGCGCAACTGTCCGCTGGCCTCATCGATTGCCACATTGACGCCCGCGTAGCGAATGTTGCACACGCCATTCTCTCGAAAGACGTGTTCCGGGACTTCGGCCGCTCCAGGCGTGTCCTCCGATACTTGCACCCGCACCCATTCTCCTGGCGGCACAGCGCACAGGAAAACCAGCAAGTCCTCGGCGCGCGGCCGCTCCAACGGAGCGCCGAATCTCCTTCCCCAATGGGCGCTCCCTTCCTTCAATGCAAAGGGAATCGTCTTGCCTTCCTGCAACAAGCGTACCCGGTTCCAATCCAATAGATCCGACGCACCGATGCTTCCCGTGGAGACCTCCACAACCTGCACGCCCGTCCATGAAGTAGGGTTGTACAAGCAGATGGTTGCCACGGCCGCCTCAGAGGGTTGGGCAACATAGGAAAGCACGGACAGAAGGGCGTAAATCAGCATCTGAACTCCAATCTCTGCCGCAAGGGCCGTGTAATTCCCCGGGCTGGTCAGCGTAGCAGGCAGAAGGCAGTATAGCGTGCCCGGCTGTGTCGCAAAAACGTGGCGATTCCCGCGTCAGGCTCCTCCTGTTAGCGCAAGTCAAAGTCATGCGTTGATGCCGTGTGGCGCGCGTGATGGCGTCTCTGATACCCTCTCAGGCGTTTGTAAAGCACGAAGTTGCGGCGCACATGAAGGGCAGTGACACGG
>CAILVY010000044.1 GCA_903837785.1 Candidatus Hydrogenedentota bacterium | reverse complement strand
GCTTTCGAGGTACGTGACCTGATGAAGTTGTTCTCTATGCCGGGGTCTTCGGCTGGGCCTCCATCCACCGCTTCCAGGCATTGTGCGCATTGCCGGTGCCCAGACCGGTGATCTTGCCGATCTCCTTCCACGTCATCTTCTGCGCGCGCATTTCGGCAATCCTGGGCGCCCATTCGTCCATCCGAGTGGGACCACCGATGTCCAAGGAGATATTCCGTTCGGCTACCGCGCCGGGCGTGTCTCCGTTGAGAACGACCGCTCCCGGGACGGTTCCTTTCAGGAGTTCCATGCCGGCAGACCAGTCGCTAAACGTGAACTGCAACCGGACATACCCCCGGCGCTTGCCTATCAGCGGCATCGCATGTGCGGTAACCTTCCCCAGCAGGCGGCGCAACACCAGTGCCGTCTGAAGAGGGTCGTCGCCCAGCAGGCTGTCCAGATGCTCGATCTGCCCTTCGATCCACGAAGGATCAGGCATTGTGACTTGTACGGAGGCGAGCTTCTCCGCCTCTTGAACTTCCTGTGCCACAGTCACAAGACGCGCCTCCCGCTGAGCCAGGGCGGACGTGAGTGTGCCGGATCCGGTCCCGGATTCGGCGATGGCCGAGGTGAGATTGCCGATCTCGCGCTGGAGTTTGTCGCGTTCAGCCAGCTTGCTCGCGATGTCCGCCGGAAGCCGCGCCGAAAGCTCTTTGAGGCGTGCCTCCATCGCCCGCACCACTTCGGGCATCCACTCGATATGGCGCCGGTAGACATCCCGCAGAAAGTCAACCAGCACCTTGAGCGCCTTCTGCCGGGGGACACGAATCATCTGCCGACAGCCGTCACCTTTGCGGTACTTGGGGCAGCCGTAGTAGACGGCCCTGCAGCCACCTTGGTATACCAGGCGCGCCCCGCAACTGCCGCAGAAGATCAGTCCACCTATTGGGCCTTTGGGGTAGACTTGCGTGTAATGCACCTTTGGTCCGCGCGGCTTCTGCTGCGGCTTGAGACCGAAGGCATCCATGAGCCTGCCCAGGCGTTCCTGGGCGTTGTTCCACACGTCCTGATCAACGATGCGCAGCTCTGGCCGCTCCACAACGACGATCTCCTCACGCGCCGCGGCTATCTGGCGTTTCCTGCCACGCGAGTCGCGGATAGTACGGGTCCGTCCCCACGACCAGCGCCCAATGTATTTAGGGTTGGCCACGATCCGGCGGACTTGGTAGTGGTGCCAACCGGGGCGTGAAGACTTGTGGCCCTTGTTAACATGCAGACGGTTCAACTCCCGGGTGATCCACGTGATCGAACGTCCGCCAATGAACCATTCGAAGATCCGGCGGACCCACCTCGCCTCCTCTTCAAGGATGCGGATGCACTTCTTGGGCTTGGGGCCGCGACGGGACGCACTCTGCCAGTTGGGATCGAGGTAGTAGCTGCAGTAGCCGTAGGGGAAATCGCCGGCGCTGCCGTTGCCGTCGAGCACACGGCCTTCCTGGCCGCGACGCACACGGCGACCGGTGTCGGCGATGGTGAGGGAGTTGTGCAACTCCATGATCCCGACCTTCAACTCCCACCCGGGCTGGGCGGTGTCGATGTTCTCACCGGTGCTGACAAACCGGCCGCCGGCGAAAACGAGATCGCGGATCAAAGCCTTGACGTTGTCGCCACGGGAGAGGCGCGATTGGTCGTCCACGGCCAGCAGGAACGGCTCACGGCGAGCGATCTTCTGAACGATCTGATCATACGCCTCGCGCGCCTCCTTCGTGCCCGATTCGGCCTCGTCCTTGAGGACGAGGATCTCGCCGGTGGGGATGTTGTTGCGCTGCAGATACTCGCGTACTTTGCGCTCTTGGTCACCGCAACTCTCCGGACGCTGCATCTCTGAAGAGTAGCGGTTGTAGATGATGATGACGCTCATGACTGACCTCCTGCCTGGAAGAAGACTCTTTCCGGCAGGAAGGCACGGCGCGTCGGCGCATGAGGGCATCAGGGCCAACTCAAGCGCCGGCAGTGGCAAGGAACGTATCCCTATCAAACGTAACGGAACATGACAAGGCGCTCCACATCAACTGCTGCGCGTTGACTTCGTTAAGAAATGTACATCGTGGCCCGCCCCGACCAGTGGTCGGCCACCGCCTCCGTGAAGCTATCATCAATGAGGCCGTGGATACCAACTTGCAGGCGCCAGGACTTCTCGTCCTTGGTGTCGATCTGCTGGGAGACCGACACGGCCCGGAACCCACGCTCGACGATCTCCTCCTGAATGAATCGGAAGCCCTGGTAGGCCAACCGAAAGAGCCGGCTCATCTTGAACACGAGCAGCACGTCGATGAGCTTCGCGTCAAGGATGGCACCGAGTCGGTCAAGGCCGTCGCGAAGAGTTGTCTTCCCTTTGACGCCCTCATCTGAGCAGATCAGCTCGGGCGGTATGTACATCCCATTCTTCGCGGCATACGCTGCACACGCCTTGAGCTGATCCGCGGTGCTGCTTTGGAGCTTCGTCGAATACCGGCTGTAGGCCGTGGCGATGAGCAGTCCCTTGGATCGTGCCCACGACACGCGCTCGTGGAATGGCGCGCCGGCGTTGAACTCCGTTACATCAATGCCGCTGGCGCGGGCCACTTCGAGCCAGTGTTGATGTACTTCGAGCTGCAGCGTCGGCGTAGTCGAACCGAGTTCGGGTAAGCTGACCATCGGTACCTCCCGTGGCAATGGAAAAAAGTTCCATGCCCACGAGAGGGCAGCGGGACACTACTTAGTGCCGACCTTCGCGCGCCGGTAGCGCCTGCCATACAGGCCAGGCTCCACAAGCTGGAGAATCTCATCTCCTTCAAATGCAGTAGCTTGCGGGAACAGGCCGAGCACCAACTGAAGACCCGGCGTTTCGTCTACAAAGGTCCAAGTCCGCCCGCCCCGACCAGGATGCGACTTCTGACGAAGATCGGGTCGTGTTTTGAGGGCCTAGTGGGGTCAGACCCATGCTAGTCCAAATCCAGTCTGGAAACCACCCAGAAACAGAACCCCTGAATCGGATTATGAATGCGGAGGCTGGATTGGCCGGTACTTGCGTAGAGGTATGAATGCATTTCTAGGCCGCGAAGCGCTCCAAGTCCTTGGCGGTGAACTCCACCTGTAGGGTACATGGCTGCCCGCCCCGACCAAGGGATGGCGTTGAAACTCGGCGCGGACCCTGAAGAGCTTGCCCCGGAACGCCAGATAGGCCGCAAGGCCCAGGGTTGTAATGATTCCGACGTACAACGTGACCTCAAGACTGTCCAGTCGGCTCACGGCTGTCTTGAAGCCGATACCCAAGGTGGACCAGAGCAGGACCGTCACGGTCGCCAGGACAATGCCTTTGCGTTGGTCCATGATCACAACTGCCTTACAGAACTCGTGGTGTTCCAGTTCCGGCGCCACCCGTCTCCGTGGCTACATCATTGCTGACGTGGCGTTGCGAGACGGGATCGCTTCCCCACCCGGGTTGCGGGGCAGGATGTCCCAGATACCCTCAACCTTGCCCTTATGTACCACATAGATCCGGTCGTAGAGGTTAAACGTGCCATCCACATAAGGCACGAAGCATTCGATCTTCTGGCCGACGCGCGGATGGCGTTTCTGCGCGGATAGATTGATGATGCAGTGTTCGGCATGCAACTGCTCGACAACTGCACCCTTCAAAGACTTGGGCACGGGCATGCCATGACTCGGATGGAACGCCTTGCGCCCCGCATCGCCGATAGCATAGCCCTTGCGCGGTGTGGATATGATCGTCGTGAGGACTGTGGCCGCAAGGCTGAAATCCACCCCCGTGCCGACCAGTGAGGGTTCCATGGCAAAGTAGCTTCCCGCCTGGACTTCAGTAACACCCGGGAACTCGCCCGTTGCCCAGTATGTGCTGCTGCCACCGGCGCTGACAATCCCGACGGGAATGCCGTCCTTGCGCAAGTCATCGGCAACACGCGTGAGAACGGAAAGCGCTTTGCGGATTCGCGCGGCCTTTCCTGCGCTCCGCGGTCCGCCTGCAACATGGCCTTCATAGCCCATGACTCCCCTGAAGCACAAACCTCGGGCTTGGCTGCAAAAATGGGCAAGACGACTCAGTTCCGTGCCGGGCACGAGGCCGCACCGGTTCATTCCCACGTTCACATCCAGCAGAACATTCAGCCGCGTTCCGTTTGCGAATCCTACGCGATCCATCGTCCGCGCCAAGGTGAGGTTGTCCACCCCGACGATAACGTCCTTCCGCTCTCTGCACAGGCGGGCGGCGCAGGCAAGTTTTTCATCGCTCGCTATCTCATTGGCCACGAGCACGTGATCCATCCCGTGATTGACCAGAGAGGCCGCATCCCAGATGCTCGAACAGGTGATTCCGATCGCGCCGGACGCGCACTGACGGCGTGCAATCTCCAGGCAGCGGTGCGCTTTGAAGTGAGGTCGCAGCTTTGCGGGGCGATGGTCGAAGAATTGAGCCATGCGGCGGATATTCCGGTTGAAGAGGTGCAGGTCCAGAAGCATGGCGGGTGTCGGAATGCTGTTTTTGTCCATCAGGTCAATCCTTCTTGGGCAACGGCACGAGAGGCCGTTCGGAACAGGGGCCGGTCTTCTTTCGGTGCATGCCATAGATGCCGGCAGAATCAGATCGCGCGTCATAGAGGCGTTCCGTTCTCCAAAGCGGTTGGTCATTCACCGGACTCCATCTGCAGCGCATCGGAAGTGAAGCCTGATGAAGCGTCCCACGACTTCAAGGTTCGAATACAGCGTTGAGCCGGGGCCGGCAAGGTCGTGTCCCGCGCCCTGGCGGACAACCAGTTCGCAGGGCACGTCCAGGCTCTTGAGTTTCGCCGCAGCGGCGATGGCCGATCTCACCGGGCAGCCCTTATCCTGCTCACCGTGGATCATCAGAACCGGCGGCATGCCGGGGTGCAGATGCTCCACTGGGGATGCCTCATGGTAGCGCCCCGGCATCTCGTCGCACGTTCCACCCATGATCTGACGCACATTCTCCCAGTCACGAAAATCACCCACCAGGTCGTACACGCCTGAAAGGAGAACGGCCATGTTCACGTCGCTCGAATAGTTGTCGTACCCGCCTGCGCCTTCATAGCCTTTCGAGCCATTTGTTGCGGCGGCGAGTGCCGCCCATTGGCTTCCAGCCGAACTGCCCATGACAATGATTTGATCGGCGGCGATGCTGTACTCGCCTGCAACGGACCGCAGCCATCGCACGGCGCACTTTACGTCGTGAAGCGCGGCAGGGAAGCGCCCGTCTTCGGGCTGGCGGTAGTAAAGCACCGCGCAGAAAAGGCCTTCGGTCAACGCCAGGTACGAGGACTGCCGGTCGCCGCACATCCGCGGCTGGTTGCCGCCCGACCAGTCGTGAAGGAAGATCAGAGCCGGTCGCGACGCGGCCGGTCGCTTATCGCGATAGTAGAGATCCACGAGCAGATTGAAACCGCACTCGTGCATGGCGATTGGCGCGTGGTAGACATGCGTCAGACTCTCCGGCAGCGCCCAAGTCACCATCTTCGCGTCCTGCTTCAGGCCGCTCAGAAACGCATCGTCGGCAACGCGGTGCATCAACATGGACCGACCTCTCACTCAAACTCCAACCAGCCGAGCGCGGAAGGATTGTCGGTGCGCAGACCCAGGCGGAAGGGCCAGGGCTGGGCGTTCATCCAACGGTGGATCACCTCGCCACGCTCAGGTTGCTGCCAGGGCAGGATGCGGAACACATCGAAACGCAACGGGTGGTCGAAACGTCCGGCGGAGAAGCATCGAAAGGGGATGCAAACGCCGGCGTAAGAGTGCGGCGGGTGGCGGAGCAAAAGCGCGGCCCCCGGCGAGTATATCCCCCCGCACGGTGCGGGGCGTCAAGAGTTATCCTCAATCGATTTACGGTTCCGACGGTGCGTCGTGTTCGTCACGCTGCGGCGGCGCGGGTTGAAGGCGCTGTTTGAGCCGGCGCTTGGATTCCTTGAGACGGAAGCTCTGTCCGTTGGCCTCGAGGATGTGGACGCGGTGTGTGAGACGGTCAAGCATGGCGCCGGTGAGGCGTTCGCTGCCGAGGACCTCCGTCCAGCTCTCAAAGGGCAGGTTGGTGGTCACGAGGAGGCTGCGTGCTCGTAGCAGCGGCTGACAACGTCGAAGAGCAGTTCGGTCCCGGCCTTGGTGAAGGGGACGTAGCCGAGTTCGTCCAGGACGAGCAGGTGGAGCCGCTCCAGGTACTTCATGAGCCGTTCGAGCTGGCGGGCCTCCCGGGCTTCCAGAAGCTGGTTGACCGACCGAGTTCAGGCGCGCTGTCAAGCGTCGCCCGGAACGCCTCGTTCGCCCTCCGGCGGTCCATCTTGATCAATGCACGCAGTACCCCATACCCGTTTCGCCGAATCGATTCCCCGTGAACCAGCAATGGAGACTTCCGTACGCCGGGAGCATGGTCGGGTAGGATCTCTGCACGTCATCGAAAGAACCGGCTGCTCCGACACCCAGCTCACCGTCGGGGCCGACGCGCTCTGCCCACTCCCAGTGGAAGCCATCCGGGCTGGTCAGCCGGTGGACGCGGTACGCGGTGCCGAAGGTATTGACCCACATGGTGTACCCGCGCTCGTCGCGCAGGACGCAGGGCTTGGAACAGATGTATTCGTATGGCTCAACGCCGAATCCGCGCGGGGCGACAAGAAGTTGCTCCGCCGGTTTCTCCCAGTGGATCCCATCCTCGGACTCGGCATAAGCGATGCCGATATCGGGAATCGTGTCGCCATGCCCGGTTTTCACGCCTTCGGGCCTGGCGAAGTACCGTCCGAGGGCCGTGTAATACATGCGGAATCGCCCGTCTTCTTTGAGGATCCACAGGCTGCCGGTCCCTTCGGCGTCATAGGGCCGGTCGAGGTGGACTATGGGATGTTGCGAATGGTAACGCCAGGTGGCGCCGCAGTCTTCAGAGACGGCCAGTCCGGTGGTGTTCGGCAGCCTGCCGTTTTTCGACATGCCCCAGGCACAGAAATAGAGGTGCCAGCGCGTATCGGTGACCGGAAGCAGGAACGGGAAGCTCGGCCCGCCACAGTTGTGGACCGTCCCCGGCTGGGCACTGAGGATCGGGCCGCCGAGAGGCTGCCAGCGGTTTGGCTCATCAATTGAGGTCCGCGCCTGGAGGATGTGGTTACCGCCTTGCCCGGACCCCCAATAGACCATACGCAACTCATTCCCCAATGCGATCACATGCGCCGCCCCCGCCCGTCTTGAGTCGTAGGGCGGATGGAGCGAGCCGGGCGAGATGACCGGGTTCTTCTTGTCGATGGTCCAATATCTCATCAATGTCCGCTCTTAGGGCGAATGTGTTATTATGCGCCGACTCCCGTTTGCCGGGTAGGCTACGTTTCACAACGGCAGGCTATCTTGCCATGGGAGAGATGTCAAGCACGTTGTCTCTGCACGCTGACGGAAGTCGGCCCACAGGCTACCATGACACCGGCAGTCCGGTGCTATCGGAGACGGCGTATATCTATGGAGTGGCGCTATGCCCGTGGAACCCAAGTGCACTGAGATCCAACCTTCCTCGCTCTTCGGGCGGAAATCGTCTGTATGACCGACGCAGACGAAGAAGGTTGGGACGTGGTCGTCGTGAGGAACGATGCCGGTTCATCCCTGCGGCGGGTAAAGACAAGCACGCCGCAACTTGCAGCCGGAATCCGCCAGCCGCACGAACTGCGGTCCTGACGCCCCTCCCACGACAATCCAAGCCCGCGCCCACATTAGAACACCCTGCGAGGAATCTGTCCGCATCGTCAAGCCCGAGACGATCCTGGCCTGGCAGCGCCGGCCTGAGCGAGAGAAGTGGGACTACTCCAACCGACCGCAACGGCATCCGGGTCGGCCACGAACGCCGGAGGACATCGAGGCCGTGGAGACCCGCCGGATCATCTTGGCGGAGGCTACATTCTGTCCGCATAGCCGCTGGATGTCTCAGATGGTGCGGAACCCGATGGTACAGTGTGAAAAGTTGGGTACCGCGCCTCGGTTCATGCTGCATGATCACGATGACTACTCGTCCACCCGTGTGGTCCATCTACTGAAACGACTTCGGGAGCCGCGCGGCGTGCGCGCGGAACATGGCGTCAATCAGGCGGTCCATTTGCGGCAGGGTGAGCGAACTGGCTGTGTTCGGGTCGAGCATGACGGCTTGGTGAATGTAGCGGCGCTCGCCTTCCATGATTCCGCGAACGGCCAAGTCCTGGACGTTGACGTTGGTGCGGATGAGGGCGGCGCATTGCGGGGGCAGGTCGCCGACGACCGCCGGGCGGATGTCCCGCCGGCCCGCCACGCAGGGAACCTCGACGCAGCAGTCGCCGGGCAGATTGCTGATGAGCGCACCGCCGGCGTTGTGGACGTTTCCGTTGAAGTGCCAGGGCCGGCCGGTGACGATGGCATTGATGATGCGCGCGGCATCCTCGACGCTGGGTTCGTAGGGGATGGTTACGATGTCGCGACCCGCCCGCACCATTGCGCGCAGGGCACGGTACTCACGCTCCTGTCGCCGACAAGTATCCAGATACAGGCCGGGCCGCAGGAAGAGCCTCTTCGTCTCGGCGGCGCTCCTGAGGAAGTACGGCAGGTATTCGGCGGTGTGGCCGCTGGTTTCGGTCATGAAATAGCCGAGGCGCTCGAAGAGTTCGAACCGGACGAGATCCAGCCGCCGGACGTGCGGAACGGAGATGGCCTTGCGGAGCAACGGGTACAGGTCGCGGCCTTTGGACTCGAAACGCAGGAAGAAGGCCATGTGATTGATGCCGGCGCAGGTGTAAGCGAGGTCGGGGTCAGCCGCCCGCTGCCACCACTCCTGCCACTCGCGGGCGCGCTCGGGGGAGCCGTAACGGCGACGGAAGTGCCGGCGCAGCGTCTCGGCCGGCTCGCGCATCATGGCGATGATCAGGCGCATGGTTCTTGCCGTATTCCGTACGCCGTGGCACAGCCCGACGTGGCGCACGTGCGTGGCGCGCTCGACGGCCAGGCAGTGCATGGCCATGGGATTGCTGTAGTTCAGGAGCAGCGCGCCGGGACAAAGGCTCTCGATGTCGGCGCAGATGCGCAACAGCTCCGGCACGGAGCGGAGAGCGCGGAAGACGCCGCCCACGCCCAGGGTGTCGCCAACGGTCTGAGTCAGCCCGAAACGTGCCGGCAGTTCCAGGTCCATTTTCGTTGCGGCGAACCCCCCGACGCCGATGGCGCTGATGACGAAATCGGCCCCGTCGAGCGCAGCGCGACGGTCGCGTGAGGCGGTGATTTCCGCGTCCGCCCGGAACTGCTCATTCAGTCGCCGGGCCATTCCCTCGGCGGTGCGAAGCCGGTCCTCGTCGATGTCCACCAGCGCGAGTTCGGCATGGCGAAGGGCCGGATGCCAGAGAACGTCGGCCAGGACATTCCGGCTGAAGACGACGGAGCCGGCTCCGATGAAGGCGATCTTCACTCGTTTCACGTACGGGTCTCCTGCGCGGGGGACGTCGTCGGCCACCAGCGTGTCCAAGACTGGGGTGACCGGCGGAACACGTCCAGGAGCGTACCGACGAATTCCTTGATGTCGAAGAGGCGGCACTCCGCCTGTCCTACACGCCCGATGCGCTGGCGTCCGAGCCCGTCCCAGTGGACGCCCAGTCTGTCGCGGTCGATGAAGATGTAGGGTTGCGCGGGAACAGTGCGGCGGCGTTCGTTCCACCACATGACCTCGATGACGTGCATGTATGTCGAGGAGTGGTAATCGACACCGAGCATGAGGACCTTGCCGCCGGCGGCATAGGCCTGGATCATGGGGGAGTACGCGCCGAAGGCCCGGCCCCAGGGGGCCATGTCCCAGGGCGATTCCATGCCCTCCATGCGGCGGTGTCCGCCGACGAACTCCTCCGCTCGCGCCCCGCGTGCGGCCACGGAGTGTGAGAAGTGGTCGGAGCGCACCGTGCCGGGCATCTGCCGGAAGAACTCCGTCAGCCAGCCGACCGAGGAGGGCGTGGTGGCGACGTTCCACTTCGCGGCGCGCGCCTCGTTGCCTTTCTCGAGAAGGTTGAAGGAAGGCATCAGCAGCAGCCCGCCGGGCGACACGGCATCCTCCAAGGCGGCCACAACCGTCGCCGCCCCGCCCTCGACGGGGCCGAGGCTCTTGAAGGAGGAATGGACGAAGAGGATGTCTCCTGAACATACGCCCAAGCGGCGCAGGTCGTCGGCAAGCTGTGCGCGTACGAGGGGTGCGGTGTCGGCCATGGGATCACTCCCGGTACGGAACCAGGCGATAGGTCAGCGCCACCTTGTCGGCGGGGACTTCACGATCGGTGATGCGGACCATGACGGTGTCCTTGCCCAATTGCACGGGCATCGGTTCGGGAAGCAGGATGTCCACTCCGTAACCGCCGCGGTCGAGACGGACCTTCTGCGCGACGACGGGCTCCGGACCCAGTTCTTTGCCGTCGACGGTGGCTTTCACGCGAGGCACGACCTCCTTGCCGCGCGCGCGCCCGGAAAGGAACGGGATGATCTCGTACGCCAGCCGGACCTGCGACCACTTGCGTTCGTGGCTCCAGATCGAGAGGGTCCTGGCATAGTCGGACTCGGCCAGGCTGACGCTGCACTCGATGCCATCGTTCTGGTAGACGTAGCGGCGCGTGGCCTTGACGTGCGCGTCGCGCACTTCGCCGGTGCTGACGACGGCGTTGCCGTCGAGCCGGGCGCGGCCTTCGTGGTCGCTGATCGCGGCGATGAGGGGACGGCCGTCCCACATCTCGCCGGCAAGGGTGTGCAGGTGGAACGCGCGCCACTCCGAAGGATCCATGCCCTTGCCGTAGGAACCGTGCAGGGTACTGGCGAGGACCGGTCCCTTGGCCGGGACGGTCAACTGGCAGATTGCGCCGCCGCCGAAGCCGACCTGCCCTTCGAAGGAGCGCGACAGCCACTCCGGGGCCAGGCGTCCGTGGAAGGTCAGCAGGTAGTAGTTGGATCGCCGCGCGGCAAACCACTCGTCGCCTCCGTTGACGCTCACGGTGAAGTCCGGCCCCGGTTCGCCCTTCCACGGGTGGCCGAAGGGTTCCCAGTTCTTCTCGCTCTGATGCGGCGCCATGTGCGTCCGCGCCGACCATGGATTGGCGGGAACGGCTTCCTTGCCGTCACGGCAGTAGAGGTAACTGTAGAGTTCGCGGTACCGCTCGACCACGTCGCGGAAGCGCGGGTCCTTGCCCTCCGCGTCGGTCAGAATACCCGGCTTGACCCAAGTGCCGCCGAGCCAGTTGTCGAGCAGGTACGATCCGTAGTGCATGTCATGGGCGAAGTGCTCCTGCGCGTCGCCGGAGCGGCTGAGGCCGGAGCCGACGCCCCAGCCCTCCCCGGCGCTCCAGCGCTTCCAGAAGGTCTCGAAGAGTGCTTTCTGCAAGGCATCGCCGGTGGCTTGGTGGCAGTACCAGAGGGCCACGTTGATCTGAGCGAATGCGTTGCCGTTGACGCGCTCCATCCCGGCGGCGAAACTCAACCGGTCACCCGCGAGGAGGAGTCCCTCGCGCACGATCTCCTTCAACTCCGCCGGCGCGTCGGCGCGCTGCATCAGCAGCCAACCCGGACGCCATATTTTGCAGCCGTAGTAGCCGAAGCTGTAGGCCCAGTTGTTCCATGTGGCCGAACCGCGCCCGTCGCCCGTCTCGATTAGACGGAAGCCGTTGTGCAGTTCCTCCGCGAGCGCGCGGATCTCTTTGGCGGCGGCGCCCTCGCCCGCGGGGTGGGCCTTCAGCCACGCGTGCAAGCGTGCCTGGAAGGGATGCCAGAAGAGTTCGCCGTCGGCCTGAAACGTTCCACCTTTGAGCGCCATCGCCAGTTCGGGCGTGGAGGCGAAGAGCGCTTGCGATCCCATGCCGACGTATTCCTTGAATACGCCCTTCTTCGGCTGGACCAGCGCGAGATGAACCATGTAGTCGCCGCCTTGAGGTGAGACCTCGAAGGTCAGGAGCTTGCCGTCGTAGCCGCCGTCGGCGAAACCGGCTGTCGCCTGCTGCCAGGCAGGACCATCGGGATGGACGTAGCCTCCCTCCGCCATGCCGTCGAAGAGGACCTTGCCGTCGGGCGCGGTGAGCTTGAAACTCCGGCCGCGCGGCAGGTCGGGCTCGAGGAGTACGAAGAAGAGTCCTGCCGTACCCGGCGGAACGTAAACGTACTCCTTACGCGGCGCGTTGCCGCGTCCGTGCAGGAAGCTCGGATGGCCGCCAACGGCGCAGGGCAGTTCGGGCGCTGTGCCGACGGTCACGACGTGATCCGGGAAGCCCGCCAGCAAGATGCGGTAGACGCCCTTGCCGCCGCCCTTCACGGAACGGGTGAAGGAACGAGCCTTCAGCGTCTCCAACCGCGCGGGGTCGGACCATGCGCTGAAGCCAACCGTGGGTACCGTTCCCTTGGCGTAGAGATTTGCGTAGGACATCAACTCGTGGTCCCAACCGGCGGTGCGGTCGAGGAAGGCGGGGGCGACGACGCCGTCATCGGGAATCACTTCACGGACGGCGGGCCGACCGTCCGGCGTGTAGACCTTGAAGAGCATCTCACGGGGGCCGTTGGCAAGGAGGTTGAGGTCGCGCACCTGGAGCGTGACCTCGAAATCGCGCCCATCGGCATTGTCCACGTGGAGCGTGACGCCGTTGTAAAGCCGTAAGGTGGTCGGCGCGGCCGCGCCTATGGCCGCAAACAGCAGCATGCCTGCGGCCGGCATCAGTCTGATCTTGCGCATCTCACGCTCCTGATTGGAACACGCACCTGCCCGGCTCGGGTCATAGCTCCAGCCGGTTCGCCTCAATCCGGCAACCGGCGACCGAGTCGGGGAAGTAGTACACAACCAGCGCCACGCCGGGCTGGAGCTCAACGGCATCGGGGTACCCGAAATCCGTATTGATTCCCTGATCTGGGGGATGGTCCGCCGGGACGGCGTCGTCGCGCAGGATGATTTCCGGGGCGGCGGCAATGTCACGGCAATCCGCATTGAGCAATCGCGCCCGCACGCCGGCGCGGGGGAAATGCCGGTAACCGTAGACCATCAGGATGCGGCCGTCGGCCAGTCGCACGGCTTTGGTCGGGTGGCCGATGACGCCGTTGAGTCGTTCGAGTTGCCAGGACTTGCCGTCGTCGCGCGAGCGACTGAGCCAGACAGCGTCCTGGATGTCCCACGTGGCCCGGTGGAAACTGACGATGTCGCCGCTTGCCAGGCGCAGGAAGGAGTGTTCGTCGAATCCCTGTCCCTTGGGGTGCGGGTTCTGCGCCACGGGCGCCAGGAGGGAGAAGGACCGCCCCCGGTCGTCACTCGTCAGGCACAACGCGCAGTAAGACGCGCCGGTGACCGTTCCGTAGGCCGGCAGCAGCAGGCGTCCGCCCGGCAGTTCGGCAACCTTGCCCTCGATCGCGCAGAGGCCCTCCAGGTACTTTCCAGGGGGGTGCCGACGGCGCGCCAGGGCGAGAACGTTTCGCCATGGTCGTCGGAATGGCACACGATTCCGCCCATCATCTTGAAGATGCCTTTCCACGGGTTGTTGGGCTGCTTGCGGTGGTAGCCGCGCGTGAACACGTGTGGTCCTCCGGCTGCCGCCTCATCCGCCGCGTCGACAATGCCCCACTGGAATGAACACAGCAGAATGCGTCCGTCGGAAAGCGTCGTCAACTGTGCGGACTGCTGGCCGACGCCGGGGGTGGGTTCCACGGTGCGCGGCACGGACCACGTCCTTCCGCCGTCGTGGCTGCGCACGATGGCCACGTGGCTTTCGGTGTCGATGTGCATGTTCCAGCGCCCCTGCTTCGCGCGGTTCGGCTGTCGCCGGAAACCGACCAGCAGGGCGCCGTTCGCCGCGCGGCAGACCGTGGGCGCTATCGCGTAGTAGTCGTCCGCGCGGTATACGATGGAGGAGGGACCGATGCGTGGCATGAAGAGTTCCTCAGGAAGGCTTTTCCGGCAGGTCGAAGACGCTGACGGCAGGCTTCATCCGGGCCGGATCGTTCTCGCCGGGAATCCATGCGAGGACGACGCCGTCCGCCCCTACGGCGTACGAGTTGCCCGGCCACCAGGTGTGGCCGTCGAAGCCGATCGGATTGGCCGATAGTTTGGGGACCCCGCGCGACTTCACCTCCGCCGCTGCCAGTTCCACCACGCGGCGGCACTGCGCGTGGAAGCCGCCGGACCGCGCACCGTGGGGGGCCAGTTCATCGGGCGTCATACGTCCCGCGGAGGGATGGAGAATGACGGCAGGCCGGGCGGTAGCTAGGGCCGTTTCCACGTGGGGCAGGCCGTATTCGCTGCAGATGGCAATGGCAACGCGGAAACCGTCCAGGGTGAAGACGGCGCGCGCGGGATCGGGCCACGCCGTCAAGTGCGCCGGCTCACCATTGACACAGGCCGCCTTCCGCTGAAACAGAACCCGCCCGTCGGGGAGGACGATGGCGTGCGCTACGTTGAAACGATCACCGAAGGGCGCGACAAAGCCGGCGCAGATGACGATGCCTCCGCGCCGCGCGGTCTCGATCAGCGGAGCGAAGGAGTCAGGGACGGCATCGAGGGCCGGCTGGCGGACCGGCGGAAAGGCGTTGCCGGTCAGGCAGCCTTCCGGGAACAGGATCAGCCGCGCGCCGTCGCGGGCGGCGGCCCCGCTCAGATCACAGACCTTCGCGATATTGGCCGCCGTGTCGTCGAGCCGCGGCGTCATGTGAGCAATAGCTGCCCGCACTCAGTTGGCTCCGATGTCCACCCCGGCGGCCTCGTCGAAACGGTGCCAGACGGCGACGCCGCCCAGACCGTCGCCCAGATCGGCCACCAGGCCGCTGGCCGTGTAGCGGAAATCGAGCGTTGTCGCGCACCAGGTCGAGTTGCCGTAGTTGTCGCCACCGGTGGTGGCGTAGGGGGCGTAGTACGTCAGGTACTTCTCCGTATCGGCGTACCAGCGGACGCTCAGGTCGCCGTAGAGCGTGTTGTAGCCGTCCGTGTGGGCCAGGATGCCCTCGGCGGGATAGCGGTCCGCGCTCATGCGGTAGTCGCGCATCTTGCCGAACATCTCGCTGACCATCGCCCGGTCGCCCAGTTGCTTGGGGGTCTTGAAGAAGGGGGCGTTCTGGCTGTTGTCGAGCCGCAGCTTGGGATTGGTGAAGCGGAGCGTGACGCCGGCCACGGACGGGTCATCGCGCCAGCGGCAGGCGTCGGCGTAGGTCGGCGTGCCGTAGTACTTCGTCATGCCCGGCACGTGGCGGTAGGCATAGGACGAGAAAACGGCGCGGCCGCCGGACCCGTAGACGCGGGTCGAGGTCGCCCAGCCGGTGACCCCGGCGTTGCCGCTGAAGGTGTCCAACCACGTCCAGTCGCCGGTAATCATGTCCTGCGCGCTGAATCCGCCGGCCTTCTTCAGTTCATTCAGACTGCACGCGAAATTGGTCGTGTTCGTGCCAGGAGCCAGCGCCCCGCCGACAGGCCAGACGACCCGCTGCTCGTCGGCGCGCTTGGAAACGTTGTGCGAGGGACAGAAGAACGCCTTGGCGTCGCCGATATAGCCCGTGGAAAGCAGGAAGCCCATGCCGTTGGGGGCCATGCTGACCTGGCCTTTCGGGCGGGGCGAACTGTCCCAGTTGGCCACGCCGGGCAGTTTGCCGTGGAAGATGCACCGGTAGTAGCGATTGGGCGAGCCGGTGGCCAGCGTGTTGCGGTACTGGTCCGCCGTCACCCCGACGCCCATGTCCACGCTCCAGACCGACTGCTCCGTCCCGTCCTGCGCGCGGCCCTTGAACTCGCCGCTCTCCAGCGGAGCGCCGAAGTTGATGTGGTTGAATCCGCCGGTCTTGGGTGTGCCCGGACTGGGGTCGGACCAATCGACGCCGTAGGCGTGGGTCGAGGGGTAGTAGCCGGCATAGTCGCTCTGATAGGCTTCCAGCGCGCGCGCAAACTGCGTCACGTTGTTCATGCAGGCGCTGCGCCGGGCTTTCTCGCGCGCCGCCGCCAGCGCCGGCAGCAGCATGGCCGCCAGAATGGCGATGATCGCAATCACCACGAGCAGCTCGATCAACGTAAAGGCCTGCGTCCAGCGACTCCAGAGCCGTTTCGCGTCCATGGCATCTCCTTTCAACAGGACTGACCCCCGCCGCTCAGACGGCGGGCTTCTCCTCGACAAAATTCCCGGACAACAGTATCGGCAGGCGCGGCAACATCTCACCGCGCATCTTGCGTTCAAGCAGGTCGACGGCGGTCGAAGCGTTCTCGCGGGGATGCAGTTCGTACCGCAGCACCGGGACCCCGTAGTGGATGGGGATCCCCTCGTTGGCGTGGGTCATCACAACCAGACGGTCGGGAACGGAGATGTTCCGGCGCACGAGCGCCAGGCCGACGGCGCGCATGGCGATGTCGTCCAGGACCAGCATTCCGCGGGGGCCTCCTGAATCCGGGCCCCATTCGTCAAGCAGACGTAATGTCTGCTCGTAGACAGTCTGTTCCATGCCGGGCTGGTCGAATGACACAAAGGGCTCGATGCGAGGAGGGGGCAGCCGATGGGCTTCGGCGGCGTTGCGGAAGCCCTCGAATTCCGGCGAGCGGGGGGCCGCTCCCATGCAGAGCAGTTCCGTCAACCCGAGCTGCGCCGCGCGCGCGACCATGTCATAGGCCATGCGGTAGTAGTCATTCATCACGTCGCTGTCGCGCTCGATCTGGCTCAGCCGGACATCGGGAAGGCGTAGCGCGCTGCGGAGTTCGTCCGACTTGCGCGTGGACATGGCGACGACGAATGCGCCGTCGACAATGCCGCTCCGCACGTCGCCCATCAGACGCCGCATGATCGGGGAGAGGCCTTCCTCCTCGCCGTCCATCCGGTTGAGGCGGTCGTAGACGATGCCGTGCCAGTCCCGCGCGCCGAGCTCTTCCTGCAACGCCTTGACGAGAGTGCGCGCGTAGTAGGAGCTTTCATCCGAGAGATTGACGCCGACAAGGATGGCGATCTCCATCATCTTGCGCTCGGCGCGCACGAAGGTTCCGCGGCGAGGTTGGCGGTCGATCAGGCCGGCCACTCGCAGGTCCACCATGGCCTTCTGAACGGAACACACGCCGACCCCCCAGAGCGCGGCCAACTCCTGCGAAGAGGGCAGCCGGCTGCCGGGCGGAATCGCTCCGGTGCGGATGCTCTCCTGCATGAAGTCGGCAAGCTGGCGAGGCGTGGATTCCACGCTGTCCTCTCGCGCGCGCCACTTGCCCAGGACGGTGTCAATCACGACTTGCCTCCTTCGCCGCGCCGGGCTCAGGTGCTATGCTCCAGTTGAACGTTACCCGCCCCAACGGCTTGCCCGTGCGCTCGGCCCCGAGCAGGTCGACCAGAATGTTACGGCAGGAGGCCATGGACTGGTACCCATCCACCCAATCGGACGGAGAGAGCTTGACTCGCTGGGGCGCGTCAAAGCGAATGACCACCGCTCCGCTGAAGCGCTTGAGGCGCACGGCGGTGACGTTGGGGGTGAACCCCAGAGGCTTCGGGTCTTGCCCCGGTTCGAGCGGTTCCGTGCCGGGCGCGTCGATCCACGCGCCGCCGACCTGGAACTGGATCGCCGTGGCCGGGACCCTTTTCTGAAAGCGGATTTCCTTCAGGAAGACGGGGATGATCGCAGCCAGTTCGCCAAAGGAGTCCTTGCCGTCGCCCTCGACAGACTCCTCAACGCGAAGAGCGGCGGCGTCCAGCGTGAACTTCCGCGCGTACTTCACTTCGCCCACGAGCACGTTCTTCATGTAGTAACAGCTTTCGGCAGTCATGGCGGCGGATATGTCGACGCCGTCGGGACGGCACGTGTACTCCGGCTTGCGCATCAGGGATGTCGAGAAGACACCGCCTTTGGGGGTCACGCCGCTGATCGCGTGGCAGGGCCAACTGCGCCATTCCTTGAAGCTGTCGGCCGTTTCGCCCTGCGAACCGCGCCGGCGGCCAAGAACGACGGAGCCGGTCTCCGGCGTCCAGAAGGCCGACAGCGCCCCCCCAGAGAAGCCGTAGGTGGTCTGGCCGCTCCTGTTGGGCCAGCCGGTCTCGCCGACATGAACGATCACGCCACACTTGCCCTTCTTGGCCGCCCATACCGTCCTGTCGAACTCGCGCGCGAAGTCCTCGGGCTGTTCCCAAGGCAGCTTCAGCAGCGGCGAGCCGTCCTGCTTGAGCTTGAGGATACGGTCGTAAAGCTTCTCGTCAAATCGGTCGAAGGCGAAGTTGGGGAAACGGATCCAGTGGTTCTCCTTCCACGGCGCGGGCGGCGTCCGGCGCGATTGAAGGATGTTCAGGTTCTTCACGAGCGTGGCGATCGACGTCTTCGTGCTGTTGTCCGGCGGAAAGCCCTTGTCCAGCGGGACGGAATAGAGGGCCGCGTCGGTGATCATCGCGGCGCCGAGTTGTCTGTGAGGCCAGTTCCACTGATCATTGAAGGCGTCACTCGATGTGCGCGGACTCCAGTGCGACGGCCCATAGCGATTGCCGTCGGGATCGGGCAGGATCAGATAACGGCGCATGTCGTAGCCCGCCTTGAGGGCATCGCGCGGCCAAGTCCACGGTCCCACGAGAGAGACCCACGTGGTCATATAAAGGCTGATGCCGTTGTACGTCACGTCGTAGCCGCCGTGGTCGATGAAGAACCCCGTGGGGAAGAAGAGGTGCGGATCGGTGTACAGGCGCTTCACATACTCCGCCGACATCGCCTTCAGTTCGGCGTCGTTGGGGAGCGCTTCGCAGGTGAAGGCCAGGCCGATGGAAGAGAACAGGTCCATGTCCGTCATCATGCCCGTCGGCCCCCATTCCTTCAACTTCAACGCCATGCGCCTGAGCCCGGCTTCGTATGCGGTCTGCACCTCCTTGGGCAGAACGTCCTTCGTCTTCAGGTAGGTATAGGCCAGCCAGATCAAAGTCCCGCCGAGGTAGTCCGACCGCTTGGCCTGGTTTTTCGCATGAAGCTGGTCGGTCATCATCATGTCAACGGCCGCGCCGACGAAGGCGCGCAGCTTGACGGCCTTGGATCCCTTGTAGGGGTTCCCCTCGAAATCCCACACCGCCAGCCACGCCAGCGTGGCCGGATAGATCGGCGGCACCTGAACGCCGGCCTCCTCGATCTCGGCCAGAGTGAACTCGGCGGCGGGAGCGGCAATGCCCTCCAGACGAATGGTCGGGTCGAATCCGAGCAGGGAGAAGCGGTAGCACTGCGCGTCGTTGACAGGCGTGGGCGGAACGGTGAAAGGCTTCACCTCCAGCTCGAAATGCTCCGCTTTCAACGTGGCCAGGTACGCGCGCAGCGTGCGCTGGTAGTCCTCATCGGTCGGGAGCTTTCCGACCGGCAGCTTGGGGGCGGACGGGGTCTTTGCCGCTGCCGGCTTGGCGGATGCCGCCGCCGATGCCGCCGGGACGGCTGGGGCCGCAGCGGCCTTCTTGAGGAGTTCCGCGGCCTGCTTCTTCGCGTCGGCGGGCGCTTTGCCGTCCGCCTGCACCTTGCGTGCGGCCTCAGCGGCCAACGCGGGGTTCTTCATCGTGAGGTGGCATTCGGCCTGGCAAAGGACTGCGCGCGACCGGACATCCGCATCGTTCGGGGTGTACCCTTCCGCCCGTTGGTAGAAGTTCAACGCATCGTGGTACTTCTTGAGGAGCACCATGGCGTCGCCCTGTCCGATGCAGGCGACAGCCTTCTGTACCTGATTGTCGCACAGCGCGTCCGCCTCCTTAAAGGAGGCCAGGGCCTCGGCAGCCTTGCCCTTCGCCAGGCGTATCTGTCCGTCCTTCAGCGCTTCATCAAAGGTCTGATAGGCCAAGGCGGGTGCGGCAACGATCAGGAACCACAGGCAAATGGCGACCCAACGCGGCATCACGCAGACTCCTTCGATCAAGGCCCCTTCCATACGGTTGCAATCTTCTTTAGAATATACGAGAATAATCCCGGTAAGTCAACCTCTTTCCTGATCTCAAGCTTCTTCGGCAAGGTGCCAGATGGGAACCACGGACGACCGGACGCAACGTACCTACCAGCGCGCCAGAGAGATTATCCCCGGCGGGGTCCAACTGCTCAGCAAGCGTCCGGAGATGTTCGCGCCGGGGCAGTGGCCGGCCTACTTTCGCGAAGCGAGCGGTTGCGAGGTATGGGACTTGGACGGGCGGCGGTACGTCGACATGGCGATCAACGGCATCGGTACCTGCCTTCTCGGCTACCGCGACCCCGACGTGACCGATGCCGTCATGCGCCGCATCGACCAAGGGTGCATGTCCTCGCTCAATCCACCTGAAGAGGTGGAACTGGCGGAACTTCTGCTGCAGATCCATCCCTGGGCGCAGCAGGCGCGCTTCGCCCGGACCGGCGGCGAGGCGATGGCGGTCGCCGTGCGCATTGCGCGCGCCACGACGGATCGCTCCGCCGTTGCCGTCTGCGGGTACCACGGGTGGCAGGACTGGTACTTGGCGGCGAACTTGGGCGATAGCGACGCCCTCCGCGGACATCTCCTCCCCGGCCTCGATCCGTTGGGGGTGCCGCGCGAGTTGCGGGGTACGGCCTTCCCTTTCACATACAACAACCGCGCCGAACTGGGGCGCATCCTCTCTGAACAGGGCTCGCGCCTGGCGGCGGTGGTGATGGAGCCGTGCCGCCACGCCGATCCGGAACCGGGGTTCCTGGAGTTCGTGCGTGACGAGGCGCACAAGGCTGGCGCGCTGCTGATCTTCGACGAGATCACCATCGGCTGGCGGCTCGCATACGGCGGCGCGCACTTGCGCTTCGGTGTGCAGCCGGACATGGCCGCCTTTGCCAAGGCGATGGGCAACGGCCACCCGATGTCCGCCGTCATCGGGACGCGGCGGGCGATGGAGGGCGCGCACACCAGCTTCATCAGCAGTTCCTATTGGACCGAGAGCGTCGGACCGGTCGCGGCGCTGGCGACCCTTCGCAAGATGGCTCGCGTGAACGCGGTGGGGCATGTGGCACGGATCGGCGCGATGATCCAGGGGGTCTGGCGCGACGCCGCCCGCCGGCACGGCCTGCCCGTCAGGGTCTTCGGTTACCCCTGCGCGCCGGTCTATGCCTTCGAGCACCCGCAGGCCGCGGAACTGAAGACCCTCTACACCCAGCAGATGCTCGAAAACGGCTTCCTCGCCGGGAACCTCATCTTTGTCAGTCTGGCGCACGATGAATCCGTCGTCGCACGTTTCGCGGAGGCCGTCGAAGCATCATTCGGCGTTCTTGCGCGCGCGCTGGCGGCAAACAATGTGGCGGGACTGCTGAAAGGGCCCGCCTGTCACACCGGCTTCCGCCGGCTCATCTGAACAACTTGGAGGAAGTGCCATGCAGATCGCTCTGTGTCATTACAGCTTTCACCGCCGCTGGAAAGACGAGGCCTGGACGGCCGAACGCCTGGCAGACGAGGTCAAAGCCTTGGGCGTCCCGGCGGTGGACTTCCACGCCCGGTTGCTGGGCAGTCCCGCCGATGCGTCCGCGCGCGTCCGCGCCGCACTTCAGCGGACCGGCCTGGTCCTGTCCGGCCTGTCGCTGGGGAACAACTTCAATGCGGAGAAGCCGGAGGAGTTCCGCGCGCAGGTGGACACGGTGAAGACGTGGATCGGTGTTGCGGCCGAACTCAAGGCGCCCGTCTCGCGCATCTTCGGCGGTCACCTGCCGGCGGAGAAGCGCGCCGACGCCGCTGCCAAGGCCGCCGGACGGCAGCGAATCCTCGACGGTTTGGCCGAAGTCGTGCGCGAGGCCGAAAGACTCGACGTGGTCCTCGCTCTCGAAAACCACGGGGGGCTTCCCTGCACCGGAGAGGAACAAGTCGAAGTGCTCCGCGCCATCAACTCCCCCAACCTGCGTGCCACCATCGACGTCGGCAACTACATGCAGGGCAACCAGGAAGGCCACGTCGGCACAACCCTTGCCGCCGCATACGCCGCCTATGTCCATTTCAAGGACTTCAAGAAGGTCGCCGACGCCGCCCAACCGAACGGCCATCGTCTGGAAGCGTGCGTCGTCGGCGAGGGAGACGTGGACCACCGGCGTTGCCTGGCCGCCCTGCGTGCGGCGGGATACGACGGCTACGTGGCAATCGAGTACGAGGGCGTCGAGGCAGAACAGACCGGCGTGCCGAAGAGCGTGGCGTTCACGCGACGAGTGCTGGGGGAGAGTTGACGATGAGCGTGCGGCGGGAGATCGGGAAACTGCTGGTTGCGGGAGAGGTGGTCGGAGGCGTTGGACGGATCGAAGACCAGCCCTTGTTGACTGCCGCGCTCGAAGCCGGTGAGGTGGGCGGGTTCTACCTGGGTTATCCGCACTTCCTCGGTCCCGAGGAGGCCCGCCGGACGGTCGACAAGCTCCAGAGCTACAGCCCGCTGCATCTGTTCATCGCCGCAGACTTCGAGTCCGGACCGGGGTACAACTGCGCGGCGGGATGCGCGCACTTTCCGTACCTGATGGGGCTGGGGGCTATCGACGACGTGGAGGTGACGCGGCGGGTGGGCGAAGTGACGGGACGTCAGGCGCTGGCGATGGGAATCAACTGGCTCTTCTCCCCGTGCGTGGACGTGAACCTGCGGGCGGACAACCCCATCATTGGGATACGCTCCTTCGGCGAAGACACCACGCGGGTGGCGGCGATGGGCGCCGCCTATGTGCGGGGTTGCGCAGAGGGGGGCGTTCTCTGCACGGCGAAGCACTTCCCGGGAACGGGGAACACGGTGGCGGATACGCACGTGGGGGTGGCGCAGGACGTCGGCGACCTGGCCACATGGGAAGAGAAGACGCTGCCCCCGTTTGAGGCGGCGATTCGGGCCGGGGTCCCGACGGTGATGACCGGGCACGCGGCGATGCCGTTTCTCGATGATGGCGTGCTGCCGGCAACGTTCTCACGCCGCGTGCTGGACGGTATTCTCCGGGAGCGGATGGGCTTTCGAGGGGTCGTCATCAGCGATCATCTCGGAATGGGCGGGGCGGCGGCACAGATTCCTCTGACGGAACGGTGCGTGAGGGCATTCGAGGCCGGCTGCGACATGCTGCTGACGCCCTTCACGCCGGACGTGGTTCCCGCGTTCGAGGAAGCACTGCGGACCGGGCGCTTTACGGAGAAGCGGTTGCGAGCTTCCATCGAGCGCGTCGAGGCGGCGCGCCGGCGGATCGCGGGGGTGGAATGCGGGGCCATCAGCGCACAGGATCAAGCGTTTGCCTTTGAGGTCGGCCGCAGGTCCGGGCGCGTTCAGAAGGGAACGGCCCGGCTTCCGGTGCGACCGGGGGAGTTCGGTATCATCACGCAGTGGCGCGACGACGAAGCGCAGTACTTTCCGCGCGAGCCCGGCGTCCTGAGCCGTCTTCAGCACAGCATACGGGCCGTCGATCCGGCGGCACCCGTGGTGAACGTGTCGCGCGCATGCCCGCCGGAGACGCACGCGCAGGCGATGGAGGCACTGTCGGGCGTCCGGCGCGTTGTCTTCTGCGCCATCGTCAAACACTATGCCGCCGATCCCTACCGGGGCGGCCTTTCCGCTGGAACAGTCCGACTGCTGCGGACGTTGGCGCAGCGCGGGCACGAGGTCGTTCTGGCTATCCTGGGTTCGCCCTATGTGTGCGGGCAGGTTCAGGAAGCTGCAGTGGCCGTCTGGGCCGGGGGCGACACCGAAGGATGCGCGGCGGGCGCGCTTGAAGCATTGTTCGGGCAGCCTGTTGCCGACCGCCCGTCATCCACACGCGATGGGAGAGGATAGGATGAATCCGCGAATCTGAACGCTTGTCCGGTGGCTTTCCTCCCTGGCACAGGACAGCTACCCCGAGGACGGGCTTCGCGAGGTCGACCCTGATGCCGAACTTCGGGGAGTCCTATTCTGCTGGATGGCCAACGCCGGAGCGAGGCGCATGGCCTTGGAGTCCGGCCTGAACGCCATCGTTGCCCATGAGGCCATCTACTACTCTTCGCCCAAGCGCGATCCCGGTTGTCCGTCTGCTGAGGAGTGGAAGGTGAACTGTGACATCCGCGAGTTCTACGCCTTCAACGTGCGGGGTGCAGAAATATGGGCAGGAGTCTGGACTATGGTGGAAGCCGGACAGAAACGAACGGTGAGCGGCTGGATGACCGGGGATTGGGGGTGTCCACGGGTCACCGTGTTCTGTCAGCACTGGGATCGCAGCAGCAGAGACGGTGCCTTGGCAAGCGGTGGAGATGGAATGAGACGCGGGGGTCAGGTTAGGCATGGATCAATTTCCGGACATCACGCGCCGTCACCGGGGGACGAGGCGTGACGCAAGTCGCGCGGCAAGCTCGCACGTGGCGGTCAGCCCCGGCCAGTCAATTGTCCTTAAGCTGTCCTTGGGGGAGTGGAGAGGGATGTGGCCGACACCGGTGTCGGGGACGGACTCGCTGAACCAGACGGTGGGCACGCCGTGGTCATGAAAGATGCCATTGTCGCTCCCGCGATGGAATCCCTTGACCGCGACACCACACGAAGCACAAAGGCGTTTCGCGACGCTCTTGATGCGCGAGGAGCGAGCGATGGATACGTAGGGTTCGCCCAGAAGGGCCCCGATGCCGTCGAAGCAGCCCATCCATGCCACGCTCGGCAACGCCGCCTTGTGCGCTCGGATATAGTTGTAGCTGCCAAGGCCACAGCCGATCGTGCCGCCATACTCCTCGCCGCCGAAGGCGACGAACTCGGCGGACAGTGTTCCCAGTCTTCCGCGAAGCAGGCGCGCCAGCTCGAGCACGATGGCCGTCCCTGCTGCGTTGTCCCATGCGCCCTGTATTCCCGGGGCGGTGTCGTAGTGAGCGCCCAAAACGATCCGCCGCGTGCCCGAACCGCGCCGGCGCCCGACCACATTGCACGAAACGGTCTTGAAGCGGTCAGCGGCGATCTCCAGAGTGAAGTCGCGATCAAGGTGACGGGCGATCTCGATGGCCGTTCCTTTACTTACCGTCAGCACTCCGAGTCGCCGCAGTCTGGGGTTTCGGACGATCTTGGTTGAAATGGTGTCATCGTAAGGACTCACGATGACTAGCGCGGTCGCTCCCAACCTCTCCAGTCGCTCCGCCAGCGCGTTCGTGTCCCCGACGCCCTGGAATTCGCCATGCACGAAGCACATTCCGCCCCTGACCTTGTCCGCCCGGACGCTCGACGCAGATCGCATGCTGAGTGGCAGAAGCCGGCCGGTCTGCTTGCAGGCCGGAGAGTAATAGCAGGGAAAACACGGAAAGGAGCGGCCTCCTTTGACCGCCAGGCGGTACGATCTGTACCTCCACCCTGGCCCGGAAAACGGCTCACGGACGACCTCACAGTCGTATGTGCTGAGTACACTGGAGATGTAGTCGACGGCATCGGCTTCGCCACTCGCCCCCAAGTGTCGTTCGCCAATCTCAAGACAAAACATCCTCATGTGGCGACGCAAATTGCGCAAAGTTGTGTTCATGGTGGGCCCTGATATGTGCTATTCCTTCGTCAAACAAGAGCGCGTCACTTCTGACATGACGGCATCGCCGTCGAGCACGACGCTTTGATCAGCCCGCCGATCCGCCATGCACGCGATGCGCCCAGAGCGCCGTTGTGTCGTCCATCAACTTGAGCGCTTCGCGCCGTGACCGGACGCGTGTCTTCTCGCGTGTTCGGGAATGGTATCTGGCCAATCAGGTTGTTCTTCTCATCCTGCCGCGCCGCCCGGGGGCGCGGTGCTCCCGCGGACTACCAGGCGGCATTCGAGCATACGGGTCTGCGGCGTGTCGAACTCTCCTCGCGCGGCCCCATGGAGGAGTTCCACCGCCGTACGGGCCACGCTTCTGTATGGCACTTCCACCGTCGTCAACGGCGGATCGGTCGTTTCGCCGCCGGGCGTTCCGCTGTACCCGATCACGCTCAAGTCCTGCGGGACGCGGATGCCCAGGGAAGGTGCCGCCTGAAGAACGGCCATGCCGACGGCATGCGTCTTGGCGAAGATCGCCGTGGCGCGGTTGGGACGCTTGAGAAACTCCGTGACGGGTCCCATCGCCACATCGACGTCGTTAGAGAGTATCTGCATCAGATCGCCGGGGGCGGGGTGGATTCCTGCGGCGCGCAATGCGGCGATGTAGCCGTGGTACTGTTCGTCGGACTCCCCCGCGCTGATGCGACCGAGGAACGCCACCCGGCGGTGTCCCAACTCCAGAACGTGGTTGACCGCAACGAGAGTTCCCCCCAGTTTGTTGGCGAAGACGCGATGATGGTCCGGCAGACCTTCGAAGGAGTAGCCGCCGTAGTTCTGCACGACAAAACAGATTCGGCGCGCGATGAGCCAGTTCATCAACGCGGGTGAGACCGCGTTCATCAGGATGCACCCCTGTTCGGCAGGGGCATACCGTGTCGAGAGGATCGCATCCAGTCGCGAGCCATCCTCCGGAACGGTGACAAACCGCATCTTCGTGTCGTAGGGTTCGAGCGCATCGGTATAGCCGCCCAGGAAGTCGTCCGCCATGGTCACGAGCGGCATGGGGCGGTCCCGGACGAAATTGATGCACCGAAGGCCCACGAAGCCGGCCATCTGGGGATGGCTGCCTTCGCCGACGAACGTGCCGCTTCGATGCCGCCGGTAGACCATGCCATCGACTTCCAGCAGGTCGAGCGCGCCACGGAGAGTGTTCAGGCTCACTTCGAAGCGCTCGCAGAGATCCTTATGTGACGGTAGAACACTGTGCGCGGGCGGGGCGGACTCCCTCAGCCAATGCCGGAGGTCGTTCGCGATCTTTGTTCTCAGCGGGCTGGCGGCTGCTGTCGTCATTGTGTGTTTCCGTATACAGATACGATGAGGATTCCACATGGATACACTATATCACGCCAGCAGCCGTTGTCAACCTCACCGCGGGCTTTTTCTGCTGAAACGGGACGCATAGGCGATCCAGAGTTGGCACAGGCGCCTAAAGAACCGTTTCCCGAAACCCACCAGCCGCCAAAGGCCGCCTCAGGGTGGGTCACGATGTACCTGTACTTGCCCTGTTTTTCGGCTGAAGCATCTTGACATCGCCGAAGTGATGTACTACAATCCTCTGCAAGTTGGAAGGATACAATATATCGCACAGGCATTGCGAGCGTGTGCAGACGGCGCTGAGGTGTGGAAGGAGTGCGTCACCGAAGGAGACGGTCTCTGAACAAGGAGAGGGCCATGCGAATCGCACGGCGTCTGTGGGAAGCGTTCACGCTGATCGAGTTGCTGGTAGTGATAGCGATCATAGCGATCCTCGCCGGAATGCTGTTGCCGGCGCTGGCGGCGGCGCGCGAGAAGGCCCGGCGCACGAGTTGTCTCAGCAACTTCAAACAACTGGGGACCGCGCTCGATAGTTATACCAGCGACTACTCCGGCTATATGCCGAGCACGCCGCACTGGTACGGCGCCAACGAGGACTGGTGCTCGCCAAAGCCGAGTTCATCCGCCTGCACGGTAACGATGGTCCTGACCAAGTTCCACAACGACGGCGCAGTTGACATCTACTCGTATCCGACGTTGTACCACAAGCTCTCCTATTCGCAACGCACCCCTTCGTGCGACGGAGATCATCGCCCTCCACCGGCGGTATTACACGACGTTGAGCTATCGTGCGATCGGGCATGGCAGCAGGCGAACGGACTGCGGGGTTAACATCACGCCCGTCGCCGCCGGTTTTCCGGGCGGGCGGCTGAACGCGGCGGCCGTAGGACTCGGCATGCTCCTGACCGGGGGGTACCATCAGGACGCCAAGCTCTACTACTGCTCGAGCGCCAGCAACATGCCGGGGGATTCCGCCCCGTCGCCAAGCCTTCCCCGCGATTGGATGGATGCCGGCGGCTTCGACGCCAACACGCTGAGTTTCGGCAACTGGGTGAACTCCCAGCACTCGACCGAGATGCTGCCGATCTACAGTTCCTATAATTACCGCGACATGTCCCTCGGAGTGTACTACCCCTGGCACCGGTACCTCGAAACCCAGAAGGATCCTGTCACGCGTCTGTCTGGCGTCAGCCCCGGCCTCTATGCCAATATCGGTGCGCCGCTCTTCAAGACCTCCCGGACACTGGCCGGTCGGGCCATCGTGTCGGACACGTTCAGCAAGGGAACGGACAAGGACGCGACGGGGAAGACCAAAGCCAATGTCGCTCCCGCGGAGACCGCGAGATATGCCGGCTTCGGGTTGCTCGCGCACCGCGACGGCTACAATGTCCTGTACGGAGACTGGAGCGCGAAATGGGTCGGCGACCCGCAGCAGAGGATCCTGTGGGCGAAGGAAGGCCGCGGGCCATGGTCCATGGAGCCGGACATGAACAAGGGGGGCAAGATCGCATTCAACGTCTTCATGGCGCAAAGCGGTGGCACGCTCCTGGGGCCGTTCGATTGCGCGATTGGCGATGACCGGACGGCAAATACCGCCATCAGCATCTGGCACGAGCTCGACAACGCCGCCGGCGTGGATGTCGGCGTGGACGGAACGTGACGCGTCCCGGAGCCCCGTAAGCACGCCCGAACGGGGATAGGAGGAAGAGGGTCGGACGCGTGTCGAGTGTACTCGCTTCCTGGGCGGTGTGGGCTTGGGGACGCTCGCCGAATCCTGGACGCTTTTCGGGACGCGCCTGAGCCCGTACGGTGCGGTGCCGTTCGCGTATGCAACGATGTTCGTGTTTCTGCGGCAAAGCGCAGGAGTTGCCCAAGTGTGCTTGAGCCGGGGTCCACCGGCGAAGGAACCTATAAAAAGGAGCGCACGGTGCGCGTGGCGGGTCTGCTGGTACTGTCTGGCTGTTGCCTGATCGCGGTACAACCAAGAGCTCTGTCGGACGCTTTGGACCTCCCGCGCGATAGAAAGGCGGCGACTGGTTCGATGCAACGCCTTCCGGAGTCCGAATCTCTGGTCGCGGAGGTCCGCCTGACGGACCTCCCGGACGGCCCGGTGCTCCAACCGGACCCGACAAGGGCCTTGGCAGAGCAGCCCGAAGAAGTCCGGCTGCGCTGCTTCCCTGGGTGGGAGATGCCCCTGTCCCCCGTGATGAGCGGCAAGTCTCCCTCGGCCGTCTGGAACATCCCCTCCGGATTGGCGGTGGCGCGAGAGGCCGGGCGCGCCGTACTGGAATTCACACTGAACGGCGACAGTGGAGGAGCGTGCAAACTGGGCGCGCGAACCCTGGTTACGGGGCCGCGAGAAGGCAGGAACTACCGCGTGGTGGCCGCCGTGAGAGCACTGGAAAGCGGCGCCGGTCCCAGTGCCGACCGGGACAAGGTCTCGCAGTCGCTGGTGGGCGTCGTGTTTCGGATGAATACTCTGCGGAACTTCTACCTCTTCGGCATCGAAGGGAAGCGCCGGGTGGTCCTCTACCGCCGGTGGGACGACGAGTGGCTTGCGCTCGCACAGGGGGATGTGCGGCTGCCCGACGGCTTCGTCACACTCGACGTCGATCTGGACGGCGATGCCATTCGCTGCCGCTGTCCTGAACTGGGGATTGACTTCTTCTGCACCGACACCCTCTTCCCTGAAGGGAAGGCGGGCGCATGGTCTCTCGGGCGGGCGCAGGTGGCCTCCCTGCGAATCACACAGACCGAGTCTCAAGCGCGGCGCAATGAAGTCCGCCGCCGCAATGCCTTGAAAGAGGAGCGGACCTGCGCCGCGCTCGTGCCCGACCCCGTTCTGACGCGCACGCTGGACCTGAAAGCGTTGGGGGGCACCCCCGAATTCGCGGACTTCGCACGTTCGGGCCGGTACGACATGCTCATCGCCGCAAAGGCGTTGCGCGCGATCGCGACGGACGGCCGACTCTTGTGGGAGACGCCTGTCACGCTCAAGGGCGTTCGGTTCTCCCGGGAGCACGGGCCGCACGGACGATTGATCTATGGCTTTGTCGGCCAGGCCACCGGGGGCAGTGAGATGGTGGTGATCCAGGGAACGGACGGCCATGTGGTGGCGCGCGCTCGGGCGCCGTCCCTGGAAGACGGTCGCCCGTCGGACTTGTTCTTCGCTCGCTCTACCGGCAACCTCAGTGGCAACGGGCCGTTCGACATCATCCTGTTCCAGGTGCATGGGTCGGCCGAGGTCATCCGGCTGTCAGCCTATGACCGCTCGCTCAAACCACTGTGGGATGTCGACATGTCGGTCCCCACGTTCAAGGCGCCTGCGGGCCACATCACGGCGGTGCAACTCTTCGACGTCGACCGCGACGGCCGCGATGAGGTGTTGGCCGGCGGCACCCTCTATTCCGCCGAGGGCAAGATTCTCTGGGTGCATGACCGGAATGACGAGATGGCGACCATTATGCAGGCCCATCATTACGATGCGGTTGCCATCGGCGACTTCGCGGCGGATCCCGCCTTGGACCCGACGGTGTTCCTTATCGCCTCCAGCGCCGGGGTGTACGTGGTGGACGGCCGCACCGGACGCACGCGCGCGGTGCATCGCGTCGGGCACGCCCAGGGGTGCGGCGTCGGCATGCCGCGCAACGACCTGCCCGGCCGGCAAGTGCTCGTCGGCTGCCGTTGGGGCAACTACGGCGTCAGCACCCTCTTTGCCGGCAACGGCGACCGGCTCTGGAGCGTGCAGACCGGCGACTTCTCCGGTGGCCGCACCCTGATTCAATGGGGAGACCGGCAACTGATCCTGATGGACCAGTCGCTCATTGACGGATATGGCCGACGCGTGAAGGACCTTCGTCACCTGGGCCCGGTGAGCGTGGCCCGTATCGGCGAAGACACCAGCGACTCGTTGTGCGCAATCGAGGGAAAGATCATGCGCGTCTTCTCGCCCGGACCCTCCGGGCAAGTTCCGGACGGTCCCCCCAATGGTCGCTAAACCCAGACAGGAAGGAGCATGCAGGATGCGGGCAACATGTGTGGTGATACTGACGGGATTCGGGCTGGTTTCGGCACAACTCGGGTACAGTCAGATCCCGGCCCAGTCGGCCGCGCCGGCGGCCCCCTTGGCGCTTGTGCGCGAGGGGAAACCGGCCGCGGCAATCATCTTCCCGGATCGCGCGTGCCCCTCGGTGCGGGCGGCGGCCGACGAACTGCAACACCACGTCTGGAAAGCCACCGGAGCGACGCTGCCGGTCGTGAATGAGCAGGAGGCCGGGGTGAAGGGGCCGGCGATCTACCTGGGCCCCTGCCGCAAGACCCAGGAGGCCGGCATCACCGCGGACGGGCTCAAGATCAACGGCTGGCGCATCCGCTCGCAGGGAGAGAATCTGTTCATCCTGGGCAACGACAACGACGACGACCCCTTCCGCTTCCCCAAATACAGCACCTACGCGCGGACGGGGACGCTCTTCGGGGTCTATGACCTGCTCGAACGGGAGATGGGTGTGCGCTGGGTATGGCCGGGCGAACTGGGCGAGGTCGTCCCCCGCCGGACGACCCTGCTGCTGCCCCCGCAGGACCTGACCGGTGCGCCGCGTTTTCCCCAGAAGCGGTGGGGAAACCCGATCATGGCCGTGTGGGACAAGGGGTGGAGGAACCCGGATGCAGGCCGGACCTTCTGCCTGAACGAGAATGTGTGGCAGCGCCGCCACCGCTTCGCGCAGGAGGAACCCATCGTCGGGGCGCACGGCTTCGTGCAGTACGGGCTCGGGTGGGACAAGGTGGGGAAGGCCCACCCGGAATGGTTCCAGCAGATGCCCGACGGCACCCGCGGCCCGGACGCGCGCCAGCAGAACCGCCCGACAGCGGCTGGCTCCATTGGGATGTGTGTCTCGAATGAGAAGCTTCGGGCCCAGTTGGTCGAGCACTGGAGCCAGACCGGCCAACGCGCGATCAACGCCGGCGAGAACGACGTGAACGGGCGTTGCACCTGTCCGGCCTGCCTGGCGATGGACCTGCGCGATGAGACTCCGGCGGCGCGCCTGGAACAGGCGCGCAAGGCGTTCGCCGAGAATGCGGAATGCAGTCGCTGGAAGGGATGGCCCCTGGTGCTCGGATCTCTCTCCGATCGCTATGCGCAGTTCTGGCTCCTCGTGCAGAAGGACATCCGCCAGGTGCGGCCCGATGCCATCGTCGCCGGCTGCGCCTACGCCAACTGGGTGCAGCCGCCCGTGCACACCAAGCTCAACGAGGGCATCTGCGTCCACATCGTGGCCCCGTTCTACTTCCCCTTCACCGACAAGCGCCGTGAGGATTTCCGGAAGATATGGGAAGGTTGGCAGGCGACCGGGTGCCAGCTCATCAACCGGCCGAACTACACACTGAGCGGGAACAACTTCCCCATCTTCTATGCCCGCAAGCTGGGCGAAGACCTGGCCTGGATGACCGCGCACGGGATGGCGGGCGCCATGCCCGATACGCTGATCGGTCAATGGGCGGCCCAGGGACCGAACCACTACGTCGTCGCCCGCATGATTGAACACCCGGAACTGCCCGTCGAAACCGTGCTGCAGGAATACTACGGCGCCTTCGGACCCGCCGCCGCTGCGGTGGAAGCCTATTTCCGGCACTGGGAGAGCATCTCGGATGCCGTCACCGAGGACGTGATCGAGCGGAATGAGGAAGGGCGCCTCGATTATGTTAATTCCTACGGCACATTCTACCGGGCGGCTGATGTCATCTTCACCCCGGAGGTGATGGCCACAGGCCGGACGCTGCTGGCCAGGGCCGCCGAGGCGGCGGCAGGCGATGAAACCGCACGCGCAAGGGTGGACTTCCTGCAACTGGGCCTGCGCCATACGGAGTTGACCCTGGCGGTGGAAGCCGCCCGCCGCGAGGGCGAGAAGCGCGGCGACAGGGCCCGGTTCGTCCGGGCGTTGCGTGAACTGGATGATTTCCGCGCTCAGCACGAGTCACAGGGCATCGCCAACATGTACATTCTCTGGTATGCCGAAACCAAGGGCAACAAGACAGGCGCATGGGATCGGGAACTTAAGTGAAGAATGAAAGGCCGCTGAGCGTCGGCGATACGCTGGATGAATCCGAAACATATCGCGACCCGTTGACGGGCCGGGCGGTGCGCCGTCTCACGTCGGTCGGGCGCATCAACCAGACTCCCACCTACCACACCAACTCGGGCTTCACGTCCGACGGGCGCCACCTGGTCCTGATCTCTGTTCGCGAGGGGGCCACGTGGGTCATGGCTGCGGAGGTTGCCACGGGCAACCTGACCGCCCTCTGGCGTGCCCCCGGCGTCGGCGACCGGAACTACCTTCACCGCGGCATGTGCCTGACCTTCCCCGACGTGAACGGCCGCGGGATCTGCGGAAATCGCGTCTGCATGGCGCCCAAGTCCGGCCTCGCGGTCTTCGCCGTGGAGAGAAGCCTCATGGCCGTCGACATCCGCACCTGCCGGGTCCGGTGCCTGCTGGAGGATTGCGGCGAAGAGCACATCTTCGGCGCCCCGTGCATTTCGCCCGACGAGCAGTGGGTCGGGATCGCCCTGAGTTCCTCGCACCCGGAGATGCGGGGCGACGACTGGTGGTCACGCCCCCCGCGGAAGCATTACCTCGAATACATGCATACGCTCCAACTCGTCCGCGTGCCGCTCGACGGCAGCGGCCGGCTGGAGACGATGTACCGCCACCCCGCCCCGGCGCAGGCGGCGCACTGTGCCTTCTGCCCCACCGACGGAAACCTGTTGTACTTCGACCTCGACCTGCCGCCGAAGTACTGGCGCGGAAGTGACGGCCGCACGCCGCGAATCTGGCTCCTCGACATAGCCCGGGGGACGGTCAGGCCCTTGAAGAGCCGTTACCCGGGACCATGCCAGGTCCATCAGGCCTGGCTTTGGGACGGTTCGGCCATTTGCTACCACGGCGGCGCGGTTGGCGGCGGCGAATACTTCGGCGTGGCCGGAATTTCCGGGGAGACCATCTGGGAGCAGGTCTTCCCCGATGCCACCTTCTATGGCCACAACACACCAGACCCCCTCATGCCCGCGCTCATCATTGACGGGCAGTTCTCGCGCGACAAGCTTCAGTGGCTCCATTACGACCCCGCTGGCGCGGCGCCAGCCAGGTTGGAGCCGATCTGCATCCATGGGACGGAATGGGGCAGCCTGCCGGGACAGTACTCGCACCCGCACCCGCTGACCGATCGCTCCGGCACGTGGATCGCCTTCACGGCGGCCAGGAACGGACGGTCAGATGTATACGTGGTCCGCCGCTAAACAGGGGAGCAATGCATGATCCGTTCCTATGAACCCAAAGACCTCCCCGTCATTATGGACATCGCTGACCGGGCATGGCGCGGAATCACGGAAATGCTTCGCCAGCGCTACGGTGACGCCCTCTTTGCCGTTGTTCGTCCGAACGCGGCCACGATCAAAGGGGAGCAGGTCAAGGCGTTTTGCGCCGAGACGCCCGAGGGCTGTCTGGTCTGTGAAGAAGGGGGCCGGGTAGTCGGGTTCGTTACCTTCTCCTTCGACCGAGGACGGAAGATCGGCGAGATCGGTAATAACGCCGTGGATCCTGACTGCCGGCTGAAAGGGAAGGGACAGGAGATGTACCGCGCGGTGCTCGATCGCTTCCGGGGTGCAGGAATGCGGTACGCGAAGGTCTGCACCGGCCTGGATGAGGCCCATGCTCCCGCCCGGCGGGCCTACGAGCGTGCCGGCTTCAACATACACACCGAAAGCATCACGTATTTCATGAAACTCTGAGCGCCTCGGGCGCTGCCCATCGAAGGCCATTCTTGCAGGTGAAGGTGTTGCCATGAACAAGTCGTTGGAAGACGCGCGGATACGCGTCGAAGAGGGATCGCTCGTCATCGCCAACAGCCGTATCCGTCGTACGGTGGCGCTGACCGGCAACGTGCTGTCCACGCTGTCGCTGCAAAACGTCGCAACGGGGCGGGAATGGTCGCGCCCGGACGGCTCCTACATACCTCGGCTTCAGCGCGACATGGCCATCGCGGAAGGACAAGCGCCGACGCGCCACGTCCGGCAGCAGGCGGCGCTTTTCTTCGCGGGAAATGAGGACTTCATCCGGCAGTTCACGTCCCCTGCGCAAGTCGCCATCGAACACCGGGAAGGGCGCCCGTTCGAGGCCGCCAGTCTGGTGGCGCACGTAACGCTTCAAGGCGCGGAAATGAGGGTTATTCGGCATTACCAAATATACCCCGGCTGTCCCGCCATCGCCTGCTGGACTGACGTGCGGGGGCGGTGTGTACGTGGGCCCGTTCGCGCCGAAACAGTGGACGCGCGAGGGCGCGGAGTCCGACCCGGTAGCCGTCCCCGTCGCACCCCAAACGCCGACATTCACGACGCGCTCTTTCTCCAGGCCCAGCACCTGCGCATCCGCAACGTGGAGTTCACGGACTGCAGCGACTACGTGGACAACTACGTTCAGGAACAGGAACGCTACACCTATCCGACCTTTGAACCCTGGGTACTGGATGGGCAGCTTCTGTTCGCGGAGGATCTGCGGAACGGAGAAGGTCTATTCATGGCAAAAGAGTCGCCGGTGTTGTGTGACCAACCGGACCAGCCGGATGGCGATTTCCTCTATGCATTTGACAGGGGCTGTCTGGGGCCGATCGGGTGGGGCATCACGCCCGAGGATCTGCAGGAGGGGGAAAACGTTTCATCCTGGCGCACGGTCATCGGCGTGTATGACGGGAGTGACGCGTCCGGTGCGGAAGCGGTCAAACACTACCTCGCGCGGCGGTCCCGCGAGACGCCCGGGCGCGACTGGGTTGTCATGGCCAACCAGTGGGGCGACTCGCGCAGCGGGAAGCAACTCGACGAAGCATTTGTGCGGGCGGAAATTGACGCCTGCGCCGAGGTAGGCATCCCGGCGTACATGCTGGACGCGGGTTGGCAGGCGGGGCGGTTTGAGCAGGTGCTGGACGTGGACGCATCCGGCAAGTCCGTCTTCTACGACCTGTCCCGCTACTGGGAGGTGGACCGCCGCAAGTTCCCACAGGGCCTGAGGCCGATCGCTGACTATGCCCGCTGCCGAGGCGTCGAGTTGATGCTTTGGTTCAATCCGGACCCGCTGGACGAGAATCGCAACGCCGACCGCGACGCTGAAACGCTTTTGGCCCTGCACCGGGAACTGGGCGTGCGCGTGTTCAAGATTGATGGGGTGTGGAACCTGACGGGGCGCGCCGAACGGAACAACCGCCGGTTCCTCGAACGCGTAGTTCGCGAAAGCGGCGGCGCGGTGGGCTTCCAACTCGACATTACCAATGGCGCCCGCTGGGGATTCCTCGGCGCCATCGACCTGGGCATCCTGTTCGTTGAGAACCGTTACGCAACCTTTGCCACCTACTTTCCGTACAAGGTCCACAAGAACCTTTGGGAATTGGCGCGCTACCTGCGTCCTCAGCGTTTGCAGTTCGAGTTCATTAACAACAGGGCCGAGCAGGGCCTCAAATACCGGCCTCAGTTCGCGGAAGAAGACCCCCTGACTCCGGAGAGCTTTGATATCGCCTACTGCTTTGCTGCGGTGATGTTCGCGAATCCCCTCGCCTGGCTGGAGCCCTCGGCGCTCAACGAACAGCAGCGAGCGCAGCTTGCCCCGCTGCTCACGGCATATCAGCGGGTACGCGACGCGATCTTCGCCGGAGACATCTACCCCATCGGCGAGAAGCCCTCCGGTCGCTCCATCACGGGCTTTCAGTCGCACAACCCGTCAACCGGGAGCGGCGTTGTCTGTGTCTATCGCGAGGCGACAGAGCGCACCGAATCTGTCCTTGCGCTCCGGCGTCTGTCCCCAGGCGCCCGCCTGCGCTTCCAGCGCCTCTACGGCGAGGGGGAAGCAGACTATGGCCCGGGCGGGCTTCGCGTGAGACTGCCGCGGCAGCGGAGCTTCGTGCTCCTTCAATACACCGATGTGTTGCCACGAAGGCTGTTGGGCGAGCTAGGCGTTCCGGTCGAGAAGGCAGATGGATTGCGCGACCCAGCAAACAGTGCATCCGGGAGGAGGTGATCGAGGCATGAGTCAATCGTCGGACTGGGCCGAGCGACTCGGCCGCGTAATCCCTTGGGGCAGCAGCACGTGCTCCAAGAAGGCCCGTTTCCTGCCTGATGAACCAGGTGTAATCGTGCGCGGGCGCGGATGCCGCGTCTGGGACGCCGACGGGCGGGAGTACATTGATTTTCGCAACGGGCTTGGTCCGGTGACGTTGGGCTACTGCTTCGGACCTGTGGACGAGGCGATTCGCAGGCAGTTGGAGGATGGCGTCGTCTTCGGCCACCCGCATCCGCTGGAAGGCCAGGTGGCGGAGATGCTCCGCGACAGCATTCCCTGCGCCGAACGCGTGCGCTTCCTGAAGACCGGCGGCGAGGCGGTGGCCGCGTGCATTCGGCTTGCCCGCTGCCACACGGGGCGCGATCATACCGTTCAGATCGGGTACAGCGGATGGTTGAACGCCTTGGCCAGCGGCGGGCGCTCTCTGCCGGGGAGCGCGGGCCAGCACGTTCCACCGGGAGTGCCGATGGCGCTGGCCGCTCTCCACCATGCCTGCGACTGGAACGACACAGAAGCACTAAGAGGGCTGTTCGAACGAGAAGGCGACCGGATAGCCGCCGTGGTCGTCGCCGCGGACTACGTCGGCATGGGGGAAGGGGAGTCGTTCTACCCGTTCCTACGCGAACTGACGCAGCGGCACGGTGCGCTGCTGATCTTCGACGAGATCGTTACCGGTTTCCGCATCGCCGTCGCCGGCGTGCAGGAGTACTTCGGCGTGACACCTGACCTGGCGGCTTTTGCCAAGGGCATGGCCAACGGCATGCCGCTATCGGCCTATTGCGGTTCCGCCGCAGTCATGGACAGACTGGACAAGGCCATCGTCTCCTCCACCTACGGTGGAGAGGCGTTGTCGCTCGCGGCGGCGAAGGCGACTATCGAGTCCTACCGGTCAAAGGATGTCATCGGTCACCTCTGGAAGACCGGCGAGGTTTTCTGCGCCGGTCTGCGGGAAGTGTTCCTTCGGCACGGACTGGCGGCGGACGTGCGCGGCCTGTGTCCCTGCGCCGCGCTGACCTTCCCCACGACTGCTCCTGCCGGGGTTGCCGAGCGCTTTTTCCGGTCGGCCTACCGTCACGGTGTTTCCTTGTACGGAGTCAACTATCTCACCTTCAGCCACCAGGAGGCCGACATCCACGAGGCGCTGGCGCGCTTGGACGCGGCGGTGGCGAAACTATGATTATCGACGCACATACTCATCGCTGGCTCGGCGACGGTCCAGACGCAGAGACTCTCTTCCTGGACGAGTGCCGCCGGAACGGGATATCTACGGCTATTGTCTCTTCTCTGGTCGGCGGCTCATACTACCCCGCGTCCGAACAGGTTCGTGCCGCCAATGAGTGTTCAAGAGACTTCGCCTCCCGCGCGGGTCCCTCCGTGCAATGGATAGCCTACCTCAACCCGCAGGACGAACAATGGCCATCGGAATTGGCGCGTTGCGTTTCGGAAGGGGCCTTGGGCGTCAAGCTATGGGTGTCGCTGAAGGACGCGCGGGGGAGTCTGGGAAACACGCTGGAGGTTCTTCGACGCGCCGGCGCCATGCGTCTGCCGGTGCTGATCCACACCTTCACCAGGACAGACAGCAATTTGCCGGGGGAACTCTCGCCTTGGGAGTTCGCCGCGTTGGCGGCGGAAGCGCCGGACACCGTCCTGATCGCCGCGCATGCGGCGGCAAACCACCGGCACTTCATCGGCGCATTGAGCAGCCGTCCCCGGAATGCATACGTTGACCTCTCGGGCAGCTTTCCCGAATACGGGGCGGTTGAGGCGTTGGTGCGCGACATTGGCGCAGACCACATCCTCTTCGGCAGCGACGCCGTAGGGCGCAGCACGGCGTCGCAACTTGCCAAGGTTGTCTTGGCGGATGTACCCGAAGCCGACAAAGACCTCATCCTTTGGCGAAACGCCGCTCGGGTGTTCCGGCTGCGCGCGCTGCCGAAGCCGGACCTGCCCTGCTCGCTGGCCCCCGCTGAGTTGCCGGACCTGCGCACGGACCATTTCTGCTTCTGTGGGAGGTGGCCCTGTTTTGACACGCCCTGTTCCGGGCCGAGCCAACTGGACGCCGTGTTGCAGAGCGCTGGCACCGAAAGAGCGTACGTGGGCGACCTCGGCAGCATCTACCGAACAGACCTGGCGGAGGCGAACGCCCAGTTCTTCGAATCCGCCCAGGGTAGCGCGCGGGTGGTCCCGCTTGCCACGCTGAACCCGCAAGCACCGAACTGGCCGCACGTCATGCGGTCGCTTCCTCCTGGTGTTACAGGGACCCTAGTCTTTCCGAATCTGCATCGATGGGAACTGGATAACCCCCGGTACGCCGCCTTCTTCAACGAATGCGCGGCGCGGCGGATGCCGGTGTGGGTCAACTGCGCGCTGGGCGATGATCGTTTTCGGCATGCCGGGTTCGCCCGGCGCCCCGTCTCGGTGGACGAGTTGAAGGGCTTTGCCCGCGTCGCGCCTCAGAACGCCTACGTTTTCCAGGGAGTCAGTGAAGTCCAATCGTTCTTTGATGAGTTCTCCAATGACGATCGCTTCCGGTTCGAGCTGTCACGTTTGACCGACTACGGGGGCAGGTTGTGCAGCGTAGTGGCGCGGCAAGGCGCGGCGCGCCTGGTGATGGGGAGCGAGTTCCCGCTGCGCGACATCCGCGCGGTGCGCTGGGTCGCGCAACGGGCGGGCACGACGAAAGACGAGTCGTGATCGCCCGTGCCGCGTGATGTCCAGAAATTGATCCATGCCTAACCTGATGCAGGAACGGCTGTTGTGATATCCTCGTCCCGTCCGTTAATTCATCCGCGCTCAACACGCGCCGATATGCCGACGAGGCCGTACAGATTGGCGGCAGAAGTCGCCTGCACGAGGGCGCTCTTGGATGATCGGTTGCCCATTTGACGAGAAGGAGTCATGGAATCACGCGTCTGTGCTCACTGTCGGCGTGAGCAGGCAAAGCGCTCCTGACACCGGTAGCTCGGGTTCGTCAAGGTGGGGGTGTGGCAGTTACGCTGCTTTGCGCGAGTACGACTTCAGGAGACCGCAGAGAAACGATGTGCAGATCGCGTCGGAAGGTTCAATCGGTGGTTCGTCCATAGACGGGATCGGGGCCCTATTCATGTTGGGCGGAATGCTCTGTCCGAGCCCTTGGTGCGGACGAAGTTCGTTGTGATACCT
>CAILVY010000043.1 GCA_903837785.1 Candidatus Hydrogenedentota bacterium | reverse complement strand
ATCAGCATAGAAGCCGCCGCGACACCCCCGGCGCCTGCGAAGTAGGCGCCCCTACTCGGACAGCGGCTGCGCTTCGGCCTGGAGCCGGATTTCCTCGATAATCCCGGTGATCGCATCCGCATGTTCCTTCGGCGCGAGCACGCAGCCCCAGCGCCCTTTCATCGTCTGGAACAAGCCGTCATAGGCGGAATCATGATAGCTCCGCATGATGTGCGGAATGCTCCGGTCGAGGAGAATGGAATCGACGAGACCCGCCTCGATGGCGTTGTTCAACTCCGCGATTTTCATCGTGTTCATAAGCGGGTCCTCTCTTTGAAATGCCGCGTTTATCCCGCTGCCACCGGCAGCACGCGCACGAGTTCCTCGAGGGTGGTGATGCCCTTACGGGCCTTTTTCATCGCATCCTCCACCAGCGGCTCCATGCCTTTGCTCACGGCCACTTTGTGCAATTGCGCGGTCGTCGGGCGCGTCAGCACACACTCGCCGATGGACTGATCCGCGATCAGGAACTCGCCGATCGCCGCCCGGCCGCGGAATCCGATGCCCTGGCACGCCTTGCAGCCTTTGCCCCGGTAGTACTGGCCCTGGTTGCGCTTGATGTTGAAGTGTTCGAAAAGGAGCGCCTCGGGTTCATAGGATTCCGCACAGTCCGGACAGTTGATCCGGACCAGACGCTGCGCCAGCACACCGCTCACCGACGACGCCACCAGGAAGGGCTCGATGCCCATGTCGAGCAGGCGCGTGAAGACCCCGGCGGCCGTGCCGCTGTGTATTGTGCTGATCACGAAGTGGCCCGTGAGACCCGCCTGAATCGCCATCTTCGCCGTCTCCATGTCGCGGATCTCGCCCACCATGATCACCTCCGGGTCCTGGCGGAGAATCGAGCGCAGCGCATTCGCGAACGTGAACTCCACGTGCGGATTCACCTGGATCTGCGAGATCCGATCCATCGTGTATTCGACCGGATCCTCGATCGTCACGATGTTCGTCGTGTTCTTCTGCAGCCGCATCATCTCCTGCAGCAGTGCGTAGATCGTCGTCGTCTTTCCGCTCGAACTCGGCCCGGTCAGCAGCAGCGTCCCCTGCGTCCGCGTGATCAGTTCCCGCAAGTCCTTTACCACGTGCCCCTGGAATCCCAGCGTGTCCAGGTCATACAAGTCCGGAGAATCCCCCAGCAGCCGGATGACCACCTTCTCGCCCTTCACTGTCGGCACGGTCGAGATGCGCATCGGCCGGCCGCACGACACCTTCTCCGCGTCAATCCGCCCGTCCTGCGGCACGTCCTTCCGATACACCACCAGATCCGCCAGCACCTTGATGCGCGCGACGACCTTCGACTGAAACTCCGGGGCGATCACCGCGATCTGCTGCAAAATGCCGTCGATCCGGTAACGCAACGAAAGGCAGTCCGACCACGGCTCCATGTGGATGTCGCTCGCCACGTGATACGCCCCCTGGCTGATCATCATATCCACCGCGTCCGCGATGCTCGTGTCGTCACTATGTTCCAGCAGCTCCGTCACCTTCTCCTGAATCTTGCGCAGGGGAATCGCGCGCGCCTGGTCATGTTCCGGCTTTCTCAACTTGCGCATGGAATGGCTCCTATACTTCCTTTGTCGATCTTGCAGCATCCGCACCCCGAAGTCAACGTGAAACGCGGTGCCTTCTGGTCCTACAACAATGACCCCCACCCCCCGGAACGATCACCCTTCCTTGCGCGCACGCTGCACGCGAGCCCCCCTGCGCGCCCTTCGCGGCTTCGCGTGAGCCCCCCGTTGTCGCCTGGGCCGGGTCGAGACGACCCGGCCTACCCCCTCGTCATTGCGAATCGCCGGCTCTTTGAAAAGCGGGGCGGGCGGGTTTAAAATGACACTGCTTTTGGCAAACGCGAGGCAGAATTCATGGCGCGCACGGGGTTGTTTTTCCGGCAAGAGGGCTTGAAACACGAGACGGGGCCGCTGCACCCCGAGGCGCCGGCACGGCTGTTGGCGATCTTGAAGGCCTTCGACAACGCGGGCCTAAACCCTGAGATCGTGGAAGCCGAACCGGCCTCGCGCGAAGACCTGCTCCGCATCCACACGCCCGAACACATCGACCTCATCCAGAACACGTGCATGAAGGGCTGGACCTATCCGGATCTGGACACCGCGATGAGCAAGGGATCCTGGCTGGCGGCCTTGCTGGCGGTGGGCGGCGCCATTGCCTCGTGCCGGGCAGTGCTCGACAAGCGTCTTGACAATGTATTCTGGGCCATGCGCCCGCCGGGCCACCATGCGGAAGCGGACCAGGCCATGGGGTTCTGCCTCTTCAACAACGTGGCGATCGCCGCGCGCTGGCTCCAACAGGAGGCGGGTCTGAAGCGTGTGGCCATTCTGGATTGGGACATCCATCACGGCAACGGCACACAGCATGCCTTCTACGATGACGACACGGTGTATTACGCGAGCATCCATCAGCATCCGCATTATCCCGGCACGGGTTTCCCGGACGAACGCGGCCTCAACAACACGAATTTGAACGTCCAGATGCCGCCGGGGGCTGCCCCCGAGCAGTGGCTTTACGCCATAGAGAAGATGATTCTACCGGAGTTCGAGCGCTTCGACCCGGATTTCCTGCTCCTATCGAGCGGATTCGACGCCCACCGCGCGGATCCCCTGGGCCGGCAACTGCTGGAGGCGGAGCATTTTGCCGAAATGACCCGTCTGGTCAAGAAGGTGGCCAACGGCCGCATTGTCTCCCTGCTCGAGGGCGGCTACAACCTTGAGTCTCTGGGCGTATGCTCCGTCGCCCATTTCCGCGCCTTGCAGGAAGATACGCCCTAGACCCGGATGTTGGATAGGCGGAAGCCGTGGCGGCGACGTGCCAGACGGATCGGGCGCCCGTCCTGCTGGTTCGGCGCTTTTGTTGCGCGCCGTATGCCATGATCCCGCGCCCAACGCGGTCAGAAAGAGCCTGTGAGCGAATTCATCGTTGACAACAGCGACTTTATCCACTTCCTGTACGGATTGGCGTTTGTAGGCTTGGCCGCGGCTTCGCAAGTGATTGGCCATCGCGTGCCCCGGCGCCTGCCCTGGGGCTGGCTGACCGCTTTCGGGGTGCTGCAGGCGTCCGGTGAGTGGCTCACCGTCCTCCTGGAAGGCGTGGGCGAGCCCGTCGCACCGGCCACAGTCCACACCGTTTTCGGGTTGGCATCCAGCCTGGCTGCGATTGAATTCGGACGGGCGGGCATGGGCAGCATCACGGGGAAACCGCGGAGCACCGGCCTCTACGTTCT
>CAILVY010000042.1 GCA_903837785.1 Candidatus Hydrogenedentota bacterium | reverse complement strand
GGCCCTCGCGGCCTTCATCATCACGATCACCTTGGCGGAGATCATCTCGAAAACGGTCCTCATGTCGCTGATGTTCCGAATCCTTGGGTAGCAAGAAGAACGGAGGTGTGTCATGCATGTGAACAGAGTGAAGTTTCTCCTGATATTGACGGCGGCCGTCGTGGTTGCGACGCCCATCGCGCTCCTGCTGGGCGGCTATCAACCCCCGAGCCTGGCGGCCGCCCAGGCGCAGGGCCCCTCGCCCAAACGGGTCGTGGCACCGGTCACGCAGGCGCCGGCCTTTGTCGAGGATCCCGAGGTGCTCGGGTACTGGGAAAGTGTAGACTTCGTCCACGCGGTGGAGGAATTCGTCCCGGGCAAGAAGTGTTGGGGCGGAGACCTGTTTCTCAAAGGCATCGGCTTCAAGCCGGGCGGCGCGACCACGGGCCCCTGGCAATGGAGCAGGGGCACGCTGTGGCATCCGGGCGACCTCTCGATCGCAAAGTATGAGATTAAGCCCATGGCGGGCCAGAAGTACCTCTTCATGGAGTGGATCAGCGGGGACGTGCTGTTCCGGGGCATGAAGCCGTGTTACTACGTGCTCGCGCCCAGCGCGGCGGGCATGCCCGAGCCGCCGCAACGGGTCGTGCCGCCCGTCAACACGCCGCCCGCCTTCGTCGACGATCCGGACGCGCTGGGCAAGTGGGCCAGTGTCAATTTCGTGGACAAAATAGAGGACTTCGTCGCGGGGCAGAAACTGCCACCGGAGGAACTCTACCTGAAGGGCATCGAATTCCAGGCCAACGGGAAGACCGACGGTCCCTGGCAATGGAGCAAGGGCACCTTGTGGCATCCGGGCGACAAGTCGCTCGGCCATTACAGCATCCGGGAAATGGACGGAAAGAAGTACCTGTTCATGGAGTGGATCAGCGGCGACGTGCTCCTGCGGGGCATGAAGCCTTGCTATTACGTGCTGGAGAAGCGCTAGCAGGACGGGCCGGGGGGTGAAGGGCTGAACGCTCCGGCCAGCCGCTGCTTGCGTTCACGAGTCATTGGGGCCGCCGCGCGAACACACCGCACGGCGGCCTTGCTGTATCAACTCACCCGGGGCGGCCTCTCCCCCATCTTGATTGCGCCGGGCGTTTCAGTATACACAAGACTTTTGAAACGAGGCGGATTATGAGTCCTTCCTATCTCGACAAGATAAGTTTCCAGGAAAAAGTAGACGCGGCGTTGTCGTACGCCCGGGAGTCCGGCGATGCCGGGGCGACCGTGGCCTGCCGGGAATTCCTCCGGCTCTACGCCAAGCCGGCGCCGGCGTATTACGACCCGGCGGAGTTCCTGGCTTCCCATAAGGAAGCGTTCTTGACAGGCCGCTGCGAAGTGCTGGCGGAGGCCGTATCGGAATGCATCGGGGAGCCGGAACGGCTGTTCACGTGTCTCCGGGCCATCCTTGACAGCACGGCGCTCGAATCCGATGCTTCCCTTGTGATGTAGCTGTTCGAGGAAGAAGAGCGGCGCGAGAAGATTCCGAAGATCGGCCTGGGGCTCAACGGGCCGGGCTGTGTGCCGGAGGAATTCCGCCTGGGGCACTATTTCCGGTTGACGCTGGCAGAGCTGAGCGACCGCTGGACGCTGGCGACGCGCGGCGGACGCATCGACCGGACGTCCAACGGGCTGTCGCTGCGCCTGAAGGGCATGCGGGTGCCCGAGGAGCCCTTTGCCGAGGCCGAACTCCTGCTGGAAGCTCTTGACGCGGAAGATGTCGATCGCGCCCTGGCCGTGCTGGACGGCGAGCGCCGCCGCGAACCCGCGGATTTTGCCGCGCTGCTGAACGAGGTGATCGGCGCGTGGCAGGAAACGCTCCAACGTTCCGGAATCACGTTGGAGAGCATCCTTGACCCTGCGCTTCCGCCCATAGCGATCCGCCGCGGCCGGATGCGGGCGTTCTGGGGGCACCTCTTTGAATACGCCGTCTGGGCGCTTCCCCCCGAGGGCAGCATCGACCTGATTCTGGACTACGATGCGTGCCGCCGGGAGGCGCAATGTTCCATCACGTTAAGCAGGAGGAAGGGCGAGTTGCCGGCCACGCACCACTTTGCCGCGCTGCGGCGCGTGATCGCGGATCATGGGGGCGCCTTCTCGGAGGAGACACCCGCACCAGGGTCGCGTATCGTGCAGATTGGGCTTCCCGATACGATCGGCACCGCGCTGGACGCCTGGATTCCCCGTTGGGACACGTGTTCGCCGCGCTCGCAGCAGATGCTGCGCTTGCTCAAGAGCGGCGGGCCGACGCCTCCGGAGGAGTTCATCCTGGAGGGCGTGCTGATCGAGGAACTCGAACGCTGGCTCTCCCCCCGCTTCGGCACGCCGGCCGTGGTGAACATTGCCCATGAATCGCCGGCCCTTCCCGCACTGAAAGGCTCCGACAGCGCACGGCGCAAAAAGGCGCTGGAGCAGATTGCCAAGAGCAAGACGAAAAAGGAGTTGTGCCAGCCGCAATATGCGGGGGAAATCCTCTGGGCGTACGCGCACTCGGAGCGTGCACGCAAGGCGATCGCATCGGACACGCTGAGTGAGGAGGGATTGCGGCGGCTGTGCGAACTTCTGCTTTCGCCGAAACCGGACTATGTCGAGGCATTGCGCCTTGTGGCCGCGCGATAGAAAGTGCGGGATGGACGAAGGGGGCAAGAAGACTGTCATGGGCGCATAGCGCCCGGGAGGACGGCGGGCCTGGTCGCCCGGGACGACTACTTGCTCAAGGCTTCGATCAGTGCATTCGCGCCGGCCTTGTGCTTGAGCACGGCCAGTTGCGCGCCGGTGGCGCCGAGTTGATGCAGGCGCTCCATTTGCTCGGCGGTTGGCGAGAGGTGCAGATCCTCGATGAGTGCGCTGGCCTCCGCCTTGCTGCGAACGCGGCGGAGCTGCCCTTCCGAGGCCCCGAGCCGCGTGATATAGGCGAGCTGTTTTTCCGTGGGCGGTTCCGCGGCCAGCCGCTGGTTCTTCATGCAATCGATCAGGGTGGAGGCGCGCTCGCGGTCCAGGCCGTTCAGCATATGGGCCGGCGCCCCCAGCGATCGCAGGAATTCGAGTTGCTTCTCCGTCGCGGGCTGGACGGAATCCTGTCCGTCGTTCCCGGCTTCCAGTCCGTCCGCGACCGCACTGGCGGCCTGGATGCCCGTGGCGCCGGCGCGGCCAATCAGGGCGATACGCCCGCCACACTTGTTACAGCGCCCCCGTTTCCCGAGGTGGGCCTCGGGAACACAAAGGATCTGATCACAGTGCGGACAACTGAACTGCAGCATCTGAGCGCTCTCGGGCCGCCCTTCGGCCCGGCTCATTCTACTCCAAGGGCGGCAGCGGTGCACGCGGGGAGCAAACGCGGGACGATTGGGACACGTGGGCGGTCATGATTCGGCGACGCAATCCTCGTCGTGTTCAGCGCAGATCGACGCCCGCGATGCCGTGCTTCGTCAGATTGGGGTTGGGATTGCCGTCATTGGCCGGGAAGAGTTCTGTCCAGTCGCGGTACTCGACATGCCCGTCCGCCAGGAGATAGAGCCGTTTGCCGCCGGGTCCGAACCAGCCCTTGTCCATTTCCCAGGCGGCATGATTGGCATACCACTCGCCGACGAGGATCTTCTGTGAGGGATGGCGCAGGGCAGCCGTGGTTTGGGGGATGGCGGGCAGGGGATTTGCGTAACAGCCCGCGGCGGAGGAAATGGAATCGATTTGTTCCGGCGAATGATAGAAGGCCATCGAGTAGGCGTAGGAGGTGCGTTCAAAGAGTCCTTCGCTCTTGGCGCGGGTATCGGCAAGGCAATAGAAGACGCCGGGATCTTCCTTGTCGCCCGGGATGTACTCGCGGAGCAGGGTGCGCCAGCCGCGCCCCATCCAGAGCCAATAGCCGGGGGACACGCTGGCGGGCTGATCCTGCCAAGCG
>CAILVY010000041.1 GCA_903837785.1 Candidatus Hydrogenedentota bacterium | reverse complement strand
TGGCGTCGATGAAGTACGGGCGACCAACCTTGGAGCGAAGCCAGTAAGGGCTCACGATCTGACGATGAAAGATTCCGGATGCGTCTTGCACATTATCAGGGTATTCGGCGTCAGCAAATATATCCCACACAGGCACATACACCCACCCCGGCGCAGCGGATTGAACCGTCCACTTGCTCCATGATTGCGCGGACGGTATGCGAGCGTAATCGTAGATCCCATCGACGGTCATGGTCTGTCTACGCCAGCCGTTGCGCTTCACATTGTGGACGATCTTCTTCGCCCATGTGATTCCGTACAGGGCTTGGGACAGGACGTGCTTCATCAACTGCCGGTCGGCGTGAGAATCAACAAGCTGTTGGTCAATCAGCTTCGTCATGGACGCAATGTCGGCATCCACATTCGCCATCAGATCGGGGGTCGATTCGTCGTGCTGCCACGGAGACGCCTTGAGCGCGTAAGGGACGACTCCGCCTTGCAGGATGGTGTCCATCACCATGGCCGCCGCAGACATGACCTTCTCTCGGGTTTTTCCGAGATAGGTCTTGGATTGCCACTTGGTGCCCTCGTTTTTCTTCCACGTCTCGTCGGCTTCTTCGCGGACAAAAGCCCTGTGGTTCCGATCCCACTTGTCCTGGATCGTAAGGCGGTTCTGCTCGAAGTTCCTGAACTTGGTGTCGAGCGTAGTGACGATTGTACCCAGCGGGCCTACCTGTGATGTAGTGTCTGCCATGCGAGCATTCTGCTACAGGGAACGGTCGTGGTCAATTCTGCACAAGTGCGTCTTCAGCGCCATCTGCGTTGGCATCGTTCACCAGTTTCAGCATATCGAGTTCCGGAATGTCGGTTCCTGCACCGCACTCAGAGCACATAAGACGGTGTTGCATAACGAGGAATGCTGTGGACCCGCACGGGCACGTTGCGAAACCGGATGGCTCTATGGTGTTGTTCATGGTGTCCTCACTTCAATGCAGGCTGGTTGATCCATGACGTGTTCCCATACGACGTGATCTGCGGATGCTGGATCTGACCGGGCCTCTTGGGCATTGCCTTAACAGCGGCATCAAACCACTGTTCGTAGGTGATTCCTTCGCGCCATGAGTCCACCAATGCCGTTGTGAAGTATCCTCCAGCCGACGATCCGAACGATACCTTGCCCTCTGAGCATCCTGCGAACAGAAGCAGGCTCGCCTTGAACGATCTGGATACTACCACAGGAGAGATGAGTTTCTGACGCGCCATTGTTGATGAGTGACAAGTGTCGCATATGAAGAAGACTCTGACCCCAGCCGGGACGCGCTCGAAGACATTGGCCAATTCGTCGTCCAGAAGGTAGTTGTCCCACGGATACAAACACTCGTCCATTCCGTCGATCTCGTCGCCATTGAGATCCTGCATTTGGCCACCATGCCCCGACCAGAACAGGAACAGCGTTGATCCAGCTTGCGCACCATCAACCATGGCGTTGAGTGCAGTCATCACCGCAGAGTACGTGGCCCTCTCGTTCTCAAGCAGAAGCGTCGAGAACCCCATTTGATTGGCTAGCATCATGCCTATCTTGGCGTCTACATCGGCGCCGGGGCATCGTCCAGCCTCCTTAGAGTTCTCCATTCCGACGCATAGGGCGCGCTTGACAATGCCAGTTTTCGGCGATACAGAGTTCACTAGATCTGACCACGGGACTGCCGTATGCGATGGGCGATTCGACACACATGCCGATAGGAATACCGACGCCAATACGATGATCATGCACAACGTAGACTTCATTGTTCGCTCCCTTCAATGTTCGTTGACAGCAAGTACTTCCCGCGCCTCAGTTTCCAGATGAACTTCTCACCGCACTGCGGGCAGATGTAGACTGTATCCTCGCAGAACGGCGCGCCTATGGCGGGATGGTCGCACTCTGGACAGCGAGTGAAGTCTTTGAAGTAGTGATTCAGAATGACTAGCACATCTCCAAGCCTTTTGTGTGTATCGTAGAGCGCGCACAGGATCGCGGCAAATCCGCACAAGAACACGAACACCATCATTCCTAC
>CAILVY010000040.1 GCA_903837785.1 Candidatus Hydrogenedentota bacterium | reverse complement strand
GACGAGCCGACGAACGACCTCGACCTCTACACGCTGCGTGTTCTCGAGGAAACGATCGAAGCCTTTGACGGATGCGCCCTCATCGTCAGCCACGACCGCTTCTTCCTCAACCGCATTTGCACGCACATGCTAATCTTCGAAGCGGACGGGCGCATCGTCCAGATAGCCGGGAATTACGACGACTATCTCCTCTACAAAGAACGCCTGGCCGCGGACAAGGCCCCAAGCCCCCCAAAGCTTCCCAAGCCTGCGTACAAGCCGAGTCCCGAGAACCAGCCCAGAAAGCTCTCCTGGAAAGAAAAACAGGAACTGCTGGGCATGGAACAGGCCATTCTGTGCGCCGAAACGGAAGTTGAACGGCTGGAAGAAGAGATTCATCAACCCGACTTCTACGCGCGGCCCCACGATCAAGTGCTCGATGTGCTTGCCGCCCTGGATCGCGCCAAAGCCCACGTCAGCGCACTCTACGCGCGATGGGAAGAACTCGACGCCGTCGAATAGGCACGTGACTTCGCGTTCGGGCCGTTATTGCGCGCCCCGGCTCAACATCCCGCAAAGACACGGCTTAGGATTGCTCCCGCAGTACAGGTCGAAGCGGTGGCTTGCTCCCGAAGACGCCGAAACAAGTTTCGCGCGGCTCCCCAGGAAGACCGGTCCCTTGAACAAAATGTCGTAGTTCAGCGGCCCGTCGCCGTCCAGCTTCGGCATCCGCCCCGCGCACGCGGCCGCCGACCACATGCCGTGAATGATCGCCCGCGGAAAACCGAAGAGCTTCGCCAGAACCGACGAGACGTGAATCGGATTGTAGTCTCCGCTCACGCGCGCGTAGCGCCGGCCAAGATCCTTGCCAATCGCCATCTCGGCCGCCGGCGTGCCTTCAGCCAGTTCGGGAAGCGAGGGCCTCGCCTGATTCGGGTCGGCATCGCCAAAATGCCCCCGCGAAAGATACGTGCTCGTGTTCTCCCACACGACCTCCCCGCACGACGAAATCGTCACAAGGACATCGAACTCCAGCCCGCTCTTGATGACGCGTGAAGCCCCCGTTTCACAACGGAAATCGAGGATCTCGCGCTCCGCAATCGCGCGGCGCATCACGACCTGGTTCCGCGTGTGCACGAGACCGAACGCCCGCAACGGAAAAACCTTCCGCGTCAGGATATACATCTGCAAGCCCGCGGACAGCACATACGGATACAGAATGGGCAGCGTCCCGTCTTTATCGCAGCCACACAACGCGCGATACGCCGCAAGCCGCTCAGCGTTCACTGAAACCCCGTTCCGTTCCGTGTTGAAACCGGGCAAGGCTTCGCCACGCCGCAATCCGCGTTTGCGCGTAATCATCGCCTTCACGAACATGCCAGGAAACGAATCCGTTGCGGGAGATACAATCGTTGTGCATTCCATGGGAGGGTCTTTCTGCAATTCCAAATCCGAAGCGGTTGCTCACGAGCGGAGCAAGACCGATCAGACTGTGCGTGTAGGCTGTATGATATGGGGCCGGCCGCATTTCCGGCCGCCCAAACGTGGCGTCATGTCCATCAGACTAGCAAACCCCACCTTCGGCTTCAAATCGCTGTCCGACAGGCAGGCGTATCCACTTCAATGACCGCGCCCTGTTCCCGAACCCCGCTCAACTCCTCCGCTAGAATCCTGCAATTCGGCTGTCATCGATACCCGGCCGTGATTTCCACCGCGCCCTGCAGGCCCGTCAACTCGATTGTCTCCGCCTTCGCGTCGAATTTCTCGAACGCTTTGCCATTAACTTCGACGGCGTTCAGTATGCGCTTCTCCGGAATGCGCAGCCGGAGCCGGACTACGGACGCCGGATTCCGCTCCGGAAGCGTCAGCGTAACTTGGATCTTGTTCGCCCGGAGCTTTGACTCGATGCGATAACTCAACGGCCCGAAACACGTTGGCGCGTCGCGCACCTCAATCGTTTGTCCGTGCTCGAGCCACCCGCGCGGCGTCGCGTGCGCCAGATACAGGCCGTTCGGTTCGCCCGTCGCATCGTCGAAGGACTCCCGAATCAGCATCAGCCGCAGCGCGAGCAGAAACGCCGTGTTGTTCGCGCTGCACGGCGTCCCGTAACACGAGCGATACTGCTCCGGCGGGCGCGTCCCGATCGTCTCGCCCTCGCCGCTGACAAAGGTTCCGCGGGTCTGGCCGTGCGCCAGCTTCCCGTAGAACGACAGCACCAGCCGATCCGCCTCGTCATGATCCGAGAGCATCCGAAGATAGGAGGGGAGATATACGTTGTCATAACCGGTCGTGTAATAGCCCGGCAGGCCTTTCGTCCGCCATGCGCCGATGGGCACGGGATAGTAATTGAAGCGTATCAGCCCCAGCATCACCGCGCCGTGCTGATGCATGAAATCGAGAATGTGCCCCATCTCCTCGCCCTGCGGACTCCACAGCCCCGACGCAAACGCATAGGGCATGCAGAGGTTCCAGTAACTCCCGATCCGCGTCTCCGTAATCGGGTCGTAGACCGGCTCCTTCTCTTCGAGCAACATGCTTGGAACAAAGAGCGTTCCATCCGGCAAAGTCTTCGAGGAACTGGCGGACGCCTTCAGCAGCGCTTCGCGAAAAGACGCGGCCAGCGCTCCGTACTCCTGCCCGAGCGCCGCTTCGCCTGTAGCCTTCCACACTTCCGCCATGTCCCGCATCCCGCGCCACGAAACGGCCTGATGAAACGTGCAGTACGCCTGCGTCGAAATGTCGCCGCAGTGACGCTGCTTCTTCAGGATGCCGTGCGGGTCTTCGGCGATCTGCTGCTTCAGCTCTTCACAGAATGTCCGGTACTCCGCCGTGTGTGCCTGGATGAACGCCTGATCCCGCGTCAGGAAATAGTAGTGCGCGCCGTGCGACAGCCGTTCGCCCCGCTCCCAGTTGCTGTAGTACGCCTCGCCTTTCGAGAGCCCCACGAGCGTGCCAAGGCCATCCCGGCAAGCCTCCGTGAATCCGTACAGCCCCAGCGTCGAGATCGTGTCGCTGCTCTCCGGCTGAAAGAAGGACCCGCTGTACACCACGGCCCCCAGCGAATAGCGCCAGCGCATGATGAGGTTCTGGATCAAATGGTTCCGCTGAACATTCATGACGAGCATCTCTGGCACGTTGAACGTGGCGCCCTTGACCAGGATGCCGTCCCAGTACGCCTTGCACGCCTCCCGCGCCGCATGATAGGCATTCCGGTCCGCTTGCAGGTTCTCCGGCAGCGGGTGTTGCGGCGACCAGATGACAAACAGGTCGCGGGTGGCGGGATCGTCCATGTTCACCGCCTGACGCGCGCCCTCGCCGTCCCATTGCCCCGGCGCGGAAACCCGGATCATCGCGGCATCCGGTTTGCCCATCGCGATTCGAAGCACAGGGGCGCTCGCGGAGGGCCCGGGCTTGATCGCCGTCACGCGAACGAAGGCGACCGGGTGATTGACCCCCTCGATGCGTCCCGCGAAACATTCCTGGCGATAGTGCACCCCGGCGGCATCCGTATACTCCGTGCGTAGAATCGGGTAATAGGCATCCAGCGCCGGCCCCGATAAATGCTCCAGCACGCTCCCGTATTTCTCCCTGCCCTCGGCCCCGACGAAGCACTCGATGTACTCGGGCGCATTGTAGAGATTCGCGGCAATCCGGCTCCCGTCCGCAAAGGGGATGATATACGGCGGCTCCCCGCCGTCTTCCGCGAAGAGGAGGTTGTGCACCCCCAGCGTCTCGTTCGTGAAGCCCGTCGAGAAGAAGAGGGGACGAAGATAATCCTTGATGTTGTCGTACGTGGCTCCGCCGCCCGCGATCAACGCCTCGCCCCACACATCCCGCGACTCACGCAACGCCGTGTTCAGCCGTTGGGCATACTCCGAGCGGTCCGCATCCTGCGGCTTGCCCGCCTCCGGATACGCAGCCTTCTCCTGCTCGAAGCGCGCCGTCACCGCCTCCGGAGTCAAGGCCCCGTTATACACGGCCGCCTCGGCGATAAAGCCCTGAAAGCAGTTTGCCGGCGTCTTGGGCAGGTTCGCATACGCGCCCATCAACAGCGGCGTGTCCTGCCGGTCAATTACGCCCGGCTCGGTTTCCCGCGACGCCCGCTCCTGGCCGTTCACATAGAGCCGCAAAGCGTGCCCGTCAAAGGCTGCCGTCACGGAGTTCCATGCGCCATACTCGAACGCATTGGCCGCCTCGATGAAGCAGGCCTTGCCGCCCACGCTGACATAGAACGACAGTGCCCGCGGATGCTCCGGCGCGTCCATCAGGAAGAGCCCGTACTGATACCACGGCTCGGCGTGGGCGGGAAGCGACTTCAAAAGCAACGGAACTTGCTCGCCCTGGGAGCCCGCCTCGGCCTTGAACCACAACGCGATGCTCAACGTGTCCGGATTCAGGTCGGGAGTATTGGGCGCCTCGGCGTATGCGCCGTTTCCGCTGAAATACAGACACGGCCGTTCCACGAGGTCTTCCACTTTCGACATGAGTGTCGCGCCATGAAGCTCGGCGGCATTCCCGTGACCGCTCGCGTCATTCCACTGCGTCCCGTCCACCTGCCGCGCATCCCAGTGCGCCACGGCGACGGGGCCCTCCGCCGATACCCCGGCGGGAACAGCAAATCCAGAGGCCAAGGCGATCACAACCAGACAGCGAAACCACATGCTCCCACCTCTCACGTTGATTCAGGACATCCTAATGTATCGAATCAGCCCGTTGCCATCTTGTCAGTTCATTCCCAACAAGCGAAACGTGACATTGCCCCGCCCGAGGCAGCGACTTCACGCAGTGACTCCTCTTCCCGCCGTTCCCTCACGCCAAAGGCGTGATATAAATCAGCCCGGGGTCAGAACCTTGGCAGTGATTTCTCTTTCTGCGGGTTCCTCACGCCGAAGGCGTGATATAAATCAGCCCGGGGTCAGAACCTTGGCAGTGATTTCTCTTCCCGCCGGTTCCTCACGCCGAAGGCGTGATATAAATCAGCCTGGGGTCAGGTTCGCAACAGTGATTCGTCTTCCCGCCGTTCCCGCACGCGAAGGCGTGACATAATTCAGCCCGGGGTAAGAACCTTGGCAGTGATTTCTCTTCCTGCCGGTTCCTCACGCCGAAGGCGTGATATAAATCAGCCCGGGGTAAGGACCGAAGGTCCGCCACCCCGGGTCAACCCCGCCCCCAAAACCTCAG
>CAILVY010000039.1 GCA_903837785.1 Candidatus Hydrogenedentota bacterium | reverse complement strand
GGGGCCGCCGCCGGCGCAGCAGGGGCCGCAGGGGCCGCTGCGGGCGCCACGGACGGAGCCACAGGCGCCGCGCCGGGAACGGCCTGCGGGGCGGGCTTGGCCGCATTGGGAATGGCGATCTTCCCGCCCAAACCCTTCATCACGTTGCCCATATTCGCGGGCTGCTTCAGCTTGATGACGCGGAACGGAACCTTGATCTCCGGATTGCTGGCCAGGTTGGTCTTGAGAATCAGCGTCTTGCCGTTCAGCTCGTCGCTGGCCGGCATGTCGCTAAGCTTGATGAGATAGTCGTTCGGCGTGTTGCGGGGCTGGATTTCGGCCTTCATTCCCGGAAGCGGCGGAACCACTTCGGAGATTTGGAATTCCTTGACTCGGCCCGCGGACACGTGAAGATACTGGGTGTTCGTCTTGGCCGGTTCCTGGCCTTCCTGCTCGCGCACCGTGATGTTGATTTCGGGGGGCGAAATCTTCAGATCGCCGACGATTTCCGCAAAGACCGTAAGCGGGATTTGCTTGTGCTGCTCATCGTTCGTGACCAGGTTGATGCGGCCATTAATCGTGCCCGGAGTCAGCGGACCGCCGATGCTCACCGCGACTTCATAGGCCTTGCCCGGTTCCACTTCCTTAAGCTCCGCCTTGAACTGCTGTGCGGCCGAAGTGTCCACCGATTCAATCTTGAAATTGATTTCGGGCTTGTTCGCCTTGACGCTGACAGTCTTTACATGCACTTCCTCGTCGACAATCGAGCCGAAATGCACCACGCGGGGCTCGACCAGAATGGCCGGCACCGAGGCACCCTCGAGTTTCAGTTCGAAACGGGGCACACGCGGATCGTTCGATTCAACCGTGACCGTCTTGCTGACCGCGCCTTGGCGGCCCTTCAGATTCAGGGTCGTGTGAATGTTCGCCTGTTCGCCGGGCTGCAGCGTCTTCTTGTCCGGCTGCGCCACTGTGCAGCCGCACGAGGTCTTCACGTTCTTGATCTCGAGAACGGCATCACCCTCGTTCTTGACGACGAAATCGTGTTCGACCTTCTGGGCCTCGTCCACCTCGCCAAACTTGAACACAGGTTCCGGACTCGTGATCTTGGGCGCCGGACCGGTCGGCTCAACCGGCGCGGGCGCTGTGCCGGCCGGCGGCACAGCCGGGTTCGCGGCAGCTGCGGGAGGGGTGGAGGACGGAGCCGGCGGCTTCACGGCCGAGGCGGGCATTTCTGCCTTCGCCTCGGGTGCCGGAGCGGCCTGGGGCGCCTTTGCAGGCTCGGTCGTGGGCGCAGGCGCAGGCGCTGACGGCTGAGTCCCGCCGCACCCTGCCAGAACAAGGACGATGCTGACAATCATGATCCCCAATATGCAGCGTTTCATGAATGGATCCCTTTCGTGCTCAATTTCAGAACAACGTAACAACAGCGGCTTGCGCTCGTTTAGGAGAAGCGTATGAAGCCGGATATTAGAACAACGCGGGCACAAAAGTCCAGCGACACCACGCCCTCCACTCCGGTTAACGCAGGGCGGGCCGGATGGGATGACAGGGTCTTGAATCGGCCGGCCCAGACCACGCCGCCCGCGTGAGACGCCGGCAGAAACGGCCATTGTATTTCCTGGCCCGGGTTTCGTACAGTGGATCCCCCGGACTGAGCGGTACGGCTCAGCTTTCTTCATCGCATGCTTCGGAATGGACTTTCCATTTCGGGGCGAAACAGGACTGGAATCGGAACCAAGGAGAAGAAGACCATGCGGACAGGACAACGCATCCTATTGGCGCTGGCGGTGATGCTGGCTGTTGGCGGGCCGGCGCTCGCGCAGCAAGTGGCGGAAGGCAACTGGATTAACCTATTCGACAAGGAATCGCTGTTCGGCTGGACGCAGTTCGGCGACGTGAAGTGGGAAGTGGCCGATGGCAACCTGACGGCTCCGACGGGCACGGGCGGATGGCTGGCGAGCAGCAGCCAGTTCGCGGATTTCGAACTTTCCGTCAAGATGAAAGTGACGGGCAAGGGCAGCGCCGGCCTCGCCGTGCGTACCGGTCTCGAAGGCCACCCGACACAGACGGGCGGCGCGGCGCTGGTTCTGGAGCCCTCGGACAACTGGTATGAAATCAACGTCAAGGCGCTGGGCAACAATGTCTCGGCCACCGTGGACGGCAAGCCGGTCGAAGGCTTCGCCGCATCGCGCCTCAAAGGGTACATCGGCATCCAGTACCACCGCTACCACCACGACGGACGCGGCCCCAAGCTCGAGGTGGCCGAGGTGAAGTTGCGCCCGCTCGGCCTGACTTCCCTGTTCAACGGGAAAGACCTGGAAGGCTGGTCCATTATTCCGGATCATCAGTCGGTGTTCTCGGTGATCGATGGCGCGCTGAACATCAAGAACGGCAACGGCCAGATCGAGACGAAAGGCACGTATCAGGATTTCGTGCTCCAGCTGGACATCATGGCCAACGGCAAGGCCGAGAAACCGCTGAACAGCGGCGTATTCTTCCGCGGCCCGGTCGGCGTCTTCTGGAAAGGCTACGAATCGCAGGTGCGCAATGAATTCCGGAAGGATGACCGGACAAAACCCGTGGATTTCGGCACGGGCGGACTCTATGGGGACCAGGAAGCCCGCAAGGTTGTGCCGTCCGAGGGTGAATGGTTCCAGAAGACCGTGATCTGCGAAGGAAACCACATCGCGATCTGGATCAATGGCTATCAGGTATCCGACTATTACGACAACCGCCCCGTCTCTCCCGAGAACGACGGCAAGAACGGCTTCGTCCCGATTTCGGGCACGATCCATCTCCAGGGACACGATCCCACCACGGACATGTTCTTCAAGAACATCACTATCCAGGAATTCCCGAAATAACGCCGGCGCCTCCGGGGACGGCCGCTGTGCCGTCCCCGGAGCAGTCTGACATCCGCCGGGAAAGGGATCTGGATGCGTTACCGCATGTTGGGACAAAACGGGCTCAAAGTCTCCGTGCTGTCCTTTGGCGCCTGGCAAATTGGGGACCCGAATTACTGGGGTCCGGACAGTCAGGCGAACGCAAACGCGGCCGTGCAGTCGGCCATCGATGGCGGCATCAACCTCTTCGATACCGCTGAAATGTATGGCGAAGGCGAGTCGGAGCGCGCTCTCGGCAAGGCCCTGGGAAAGCGCCGCCCCGCCGTGTTGATTGCCACGAAAGTATCGCCCGAACACTGTGAACCCATGGGCGTTCGGGGCGCTTGCGAAGCCAGCCTCCAACGGCTGGGCACGGATTACATCGATCTGTATCAGGTGCATTGGCCGGTGCGCCACACCCCCTTCGAAGTCCTGTACGAGCAACTCGACTCGTTGCGCCAGGAAGGAAAGATCAGGGAAATCGGCGTCTCGAATTTCGGTTCGGGCGACTTGGCGAACTGGTTTTCCGTTGGCTCCGCGATTTCAAACCAGATCGGATACAACATCGCGTTCCGGGCGCCCGAATACGCGGTCTTGCCCGCCTGCAGGAAATTCCGCGCCGGCACCCTCATTTACATGCCGCTGATGCAGGGCCTGCTGGCGGGACGCTGGAAAAGTATTGACGAGATTCCCCGGGCACGGCGCAGGACGCGCCACTTCTCGGGACGCCGGGAAGGCACACGCCACGGCGAACGCGGCTGCGAATCCCTCCTCATGGAAACACTGACGGCCCTGTCGCAGTACGCGCAGGCCATCGGCATCCCTTTGCCGACGCTCTGCCTTTGCTGGCTCGTGGCCCAGCCGGGCGTCACCTCGGCCGTGATCGGCGCGAGGAACGCCGCGCAAGTGCGGCGCAATCTTCAGGCGGGCGATCTTGATCTCGGCCCCGCCGCCATCGCCCACCTCAATGAGCTGACCTGGCCGCTCAAGAGCCGGCTGGGCACGAACGCGGACATGTGGGAAAGCACGGCCAACAGCCGGCTGCGCTGAGGTCTCGTCTGCCTGCCCGGCCTGGTGCTATACTCGCCTTTTCTGAAACGCCGCGGCGCGCCGGACATCGCCGCCATTAGACAGGACGGTCAAGATGCGAATCCTGAAACGTGTTCTTAAAGTGCTTGCACTCGTGCTCTGTGTTGCGGTGGCGGTGCCCGTGCTGGGGATACTCAGCCTTTTCGGCTATTACCGCAGCGTTGTGTCGCCACAGCCCGGGGGATTGAGCGTGAGCCTTGCGCCCGGCCCGCTGGGCTCCAAGGTCAATCCGTTCATCGCCACCGGCGGCTACTTCTGGATGTGCGGCCACGACACCCCGGCCGCCACCACCCCCTTCGGCATGGTTCGCCTCGGGCCGGACACAGCTTCGATTCTGCTGAACAAGAACGGATTGAATCGCGCCGGATACTTCTACGGAGACAACAAGATCATCGGATTCAGCCATACGCGGCTGGTTGGCGCGGACGCGCTCGAGGGCGGCGTCTTCCGCGTTTTCCCGACAGTCGAGCGTCACGCCGCAGCGCTGCGCAAACCCGATCGCGCCGCCAGATTCTCGCACGCAAAGGAAACCGCCTTTCCCGGCTACTACGCGGTCTGGCTCCCGAAAGACGAGGTCCTGGCCGAATTGACCGCAACGCCGCGGGTCGGCGTCCACCGCTACACGTTCCAGCCGCAGGAAACCCCGCATCTGCTCCTCGATGTCACGAGCGTGTTCGGCGACAAGCGGGCAGAGGACGGGGTCGCCCTCGTGCTTCCACAGGCAAACGAAATTGAAGGATCCGTCAAAACGTTTGGCTCGTTCTCCGGACGCTACGATGGCCTCGAAGTCTACTTCGTGGCCCGTTTCAGCCAGCCCTTCGCCTCGTACGGCACCTGGATAGGGGGCACGTTCACGCCCGGCGCGGACAGCGCCGCGGGCAAGAACATTGGCGTGGACCTCAGTTTCCGCGGGCAGGAACAGCAGCAATCCGTCGAAGTGCAGCTCGCGCTCTCCTGCGTCAGCACGCGCAACGCCCGGGCTAACCTCGAAGCGGAAGCGGCGGGCAAGAGCTTTGAGGATGTGTATGCTGCGGCCCGGGACGCCTGGGAAAAACGCCTCGCAGTCATCGGCATCCAGGGAGGCACGGAAACGCAACAGCGGATCTTCTACTCTTCGCTCTATCACGCGTTCCTGATGCCGACAATCTTCACGGACGTGAACGGCGAGTACAAGGGCTTTGACCGGGCGATCCACAAGGCGGAGGGGTTCCAGTACTACACGGATTTCTCGCTGTGGGACACGTTCCGGACAGTTCAGCCGCTCTACTATCTCGTCGCCCGGCCCGAGGCGCGCGACATGACGGTTTCCCTGGTCGAGATGGCGAAAGCGGGCGGCTGCCTGCCGCGCTGGCCGTCAGGCTGCGGGTATACGAACTGCATGCTCGGGACTCCCGCGGATGTCGCCGTCACGGAAGCCTACTTGAAGGGCATCCGCGACTTTGATGTCGAAACTGCCTATCAGGCGATGCGCCAGACCGGCCTCACGGGCAAGCCGGCAGGAACACGATTCGCCGGCCGCGAGGGCCTCGAAGACTATCTGCAATACGGCTACTGTCCCTCGGACAAGATGGGCGAGTCCGTGGCGGCCACCCTCGAATATGCCTATGAAGATTATGCGATCTCGCTCCTGGCACAAGCGCTGGGACACAAGGAAGACGCGGAACTTTTCGCAAAACATGCCCAGTCTTACCGCAATGTCTGGAACCCGGAAACCCAGCATTTCGAGGGCAAGGATAGCGCCGGCAACTTCCCGAAGGAACGCGACTTCCTCAAGCTCTCCTACGTCGACTTCGATCGCAAGTTCACCCGCGCCTACGTCGAAGGCAGCGGCGAGCAGTGGCGGTGGTCCGTGCCCTTCGACGACGCAGGCCTGATCTCGCTCTTCCCCGACCGCGCAACCTTTGTCAGCGAACTCGAGAAGTACCTGTCCAACGCCACGCCCGGCGTCGGGGCCTGGAATCCCGGACCCTATTACTGGCACGGCAACGAGCCCTACATCCACGCCGCGTACCTCTTCAATGCGGCCGGCAGGCCCGACCTCACCCAGAAATGGGTCCGCTGGATCCTTGACACGAAATATGCGGATCACTATGCGGGCCTGGACGGAAACGACGACGGCGGCACCCTCTCCTCGTGGTACGTGTTCAGTGCGCTGGGCTTCTATCCCGTCGCGGGCACCACGAAGTATTGGCTTGGCTCGCCCCTCTTCACCCGTGCCGACGTGCACCTCGGCGACAAAACGCTCACGATCATCGCCGACAACAACTCAGCGGACAATGTCTACGTTCAAAAGGCACTGTTGAACGGGAAGCCTCTGGACAACCCGTGGTTCACGCACGATGACATCGCGCAAGGCGGAGAATTGCGCTTCGAAATGGGGCCCAGGCCGCCCGCTCGATGATTGCCGGCCGGCTCCCTGGCATGTGCTGTAGTGGCGCTGAGAGGAATCGCAACACCCGGTTGTGCGGGTTCCGCGAACAATGAGGCTCCTTCTGCGTAAGGGATGAATCATGGACATCAACCGTGCATTGTCGAGCAAGCAGGCAGCGGCCGCGATACTCCTGGCAGTGGCGCTGCTGTTGAACGCGCCGCTGTGGGCGGACAGCCTGAGCGATGGATTCCGCCAACCGCCCGACTCAGCCCGGCCGTGGGTTTACTGGTTCTGGTTGAACAGCAACATCACGCGCGAGGGCATCACGGCCGATCTCGAAGCGATGCAGCGGGTGGGCATTGGCGGCGTGCTGATCATGGAGGTCGATCAGGGCGCTCCGAGGGGGCCCGTGGCCTTCATGAGCCCGGAATGGCGGGCGTTGTTCAAGCATGTCGTCGCGGAAGCACAGCGGCTGGGCCTCGAAGTGAACATGAACAACGATGCCGGCTGGAACGGCAGCGGCGGCCCATGGATAAAACCTGAACAATCGATGCAGAAAGTGGTCTTCTCGGAAACGGACGTCGAAGGCCCGAAGCATTTCGACGGGGTGCTGCCGCAGCCGCAGGCCATTGCGGGGTACTATCGGGACATCGCGGTCCAGGCCTTTCCCGCACCCGGTCCCTACCGCATCGATCGCATCCAGGCCAAGGCCTGCTATCAGTCCGACTACGTCGGCCCGAGCATTCCGAAGGATGTTGCGCCCGAGATGGCGATAGACCCGGCCAGAATCACCGACCTCACCGCCCGGATGGATAAGGACGGCCGCCTTGCGTGGGAAGTCCCCGCGGGCACGTGGACGATCGTGCGCTTCGGCCACACGAGCACCGGCGTCGAGAACGCCCCCGCGCCGGAAAGCGGCCGCGGTCTCGAGTGCGACAAGCTCAGCAAGGAAGGCATCGAAGCGAACTTCGCCGGCATGATGGGCAAGCTGATTGAGGATGTCGGCCCCGGCGCCGGCAAGGCGCTGATCCGGACGCACATCGACAGCTGGGAAAACGGCGCCCAGAACTGGACCGCGCGGATGCGCGAGGAATTCCGGGCACGGCGCGGCTATGACCTCGAGCCGTTTCTCCCCGCATTCACGGGCCGGGTCGTGGGGAGCCTCGAAAAGTCCGAGCGCTTCCTCTGGGACTTGCGGCAAACCATCTCGGATCTCGTGCTCGAGAATTACGCCGGCCATCTCCGCACGCTCGCCCGGCAGCACGGGATGCAACTCTCCATTGAGGCCTACGGCGGCCCCTGCGACAATGCGCCGTATGCCGGCCGCTCCGACGAACCCATGGGCGAATTCTGGATCGGCGGCAGTGCGCTCAGCACCTGCAAGGAAATGGCCGCCGCCGCCCACACGTATGGCAAGACAATCGTCGGCGCGGAATCGTTCACCGCGGGCGATCAGGAGCGTTGGCAGGACCATCCCGCGACGATCAAGGCTCTTGGCGATCAGGCCTTCTGCGTCGGCATCAACCGCTTCGTCTTTCACCGCTACGCGATGCAGCCCTGGCTCGACCGCCGGCCCGGCATGACGATGGGGCCGTGGGGCACTCATGTCGAGCGCACCCAGACGTGGTGGGAACTCACGCCGGCATGGCACCGCTATCTCGCCCGCTGCCAGTGGATGCTTCGACAGGGACACTTCGTGGCCGACATCTGTTATCTTCAGCCCGAGGCTGCGCCCAAGGGCTTCATGGGCCACAAGCAGCAAGGCTACGACTTCGATGAATGCAGCGCCGAGGTCGTGCTCACACGCATGTCCGTCAAGGACGGGCGCCTCATGCTTCCGGACGGCATGAGTTATCGTGTGCTCGCGCTCCCGGACGTGCCCACGATGACGCCGGGTCTGCTCGCGAAAATCAAGGAATTGATCGAAGCCGGCGCGCTCGTGCTCGGGCCCCGGCCGCAGAAATCTCCCAGCTTGACGGACTATCCGAAATGCGACGACGACGTGAAGCAACTCGCGGACGCCATGTGGGGCGACTGCAACGGAACGACGATCAAGGAGCATCGCCTCGGCCAGGGGCGCATAGTGTGCGGCATGACACCCGAGAGCCTTCTCGCCCAGGCAGGAATATCGCCGGACTTCCGCGGCCCGGCCCGGCTCAACTTCATCCACCGCGCCGTTGAGGGCTCGGACGTGTACTTCGTGGCCAATCCGCATCCCTACGACGTGCGGGCAGCCTGCACGTTCCGCGTGCGCGGCAAGCGCCCTGAATTGTGGCACCCCGACTCAGGCGCCACAGAACCCGCAGCCATCTTCGAGACGGCGAACGACTCGACGATCGTGCTGCTCTCGCTGGAAGCGAGTGGCTCGGTCTTTGTCGTCTTCCGTGACATGAACCCGGTGAATGATTCCATCGTCGCCGTTTCAAAGGACGGCAAACCGCTCTTCTCGACCACGGATCGCCCCGCCGTCACAATAACGAAAGCGCTCTACGGAAAACTCGGGGAGCCCCAACGCACCCGCGACGTTCGTGACAAGATCCAGGCAAAAGTCGACAGCGGCGAATACGTTCTGCGCGTGGCCGAACTTGCCCAGAGCGGCGACCCGGCCCAAGGCCAGTTGAAATCGCTCGCGGTGGATTATGTCTACAACGACAAGCCATTTTCCGTGCGCGGAGACGACAGTGACTCCGTGCACCTCACCGGCGACGCCCCCAACATTGTGATCAAGAAGGCGATTTACGGCGTGCCCGGCGACGAGAAGCGGACCCGGGATGTCACCGCCAAGCTGCAGCACCTCATCGATACGGGCGAGTCGACCTTCGAGGTCGCGCGCATGGCCCAGGGCGACGATCCGGCCTTCCTCGTCGTGAAAACGCTCTCGATCGACTATGTGGTCGACGGAAAGCCCGCCACGGCCAAGGGCATCGATGCCGATACGCTCACGCTCGCGCCGCCACCCCCGCCCCTCGAAAAGACAGCGAAAATCCAGTTGAATCCGGCGATGGAACCGCTCATCGAAGCCTGGCAACCGGGCCGCTATGAGCTCAAATTGGCCTCCGGGCAAACACAAGTCCTGGAAGCGCCGGCCGCGCCGCTCTCGCTGGATCTGCCCGGCCCCTGGGACCTCCATTTCGCGCCGAACTGGGGCGCGCCCGACGAGGTGACGCTGGACACGCTCCTCTCCTGGAGCGAGCATCCGGATCCCGGCGTAAAGTACTTCTCCGGCACGGCTGCGTACAGCACGAAGTTCAGCGCCACCGCGGAGATGTTCGGACCGCATCGGCGCGTCTACCTCGATCTGGGCAAGGTCCAGGTGATGGCACAAGTGAAACTGAACGGCCAGGATCTCGGCGTCTTCTGGCACCCGCCCTTCCATATCGATGTCACCGCCACGGCCAAACCCGGCGAAAATGATCTGGAAGTGAACGTCACAAACCTCTGGATAAACCGCATGATCGGCGACGAACAACTGCCCGAGGACAGCGACCGCAACCCCGACGGCACGCTCAAGTCATGGCCGCAGTGGCTCAACGAAGGCAAACCCAGCCCCACGGGACGTTTCACGTTCACCACATGGCGGCTCTGGAAGAAGGACGCGCCCCTGCAGCCCTCCGGCCTCCTCGGGCCCGTGACGCTGAGCTCGGTTGAAATCCTGAACGTCAAACCTTAGCCACCGGCTGGACGAGAAGACGGGTTCTCTGTGGATGTCAAGCTTGGAACACCGACAAGCCTCAATCTAGCTCTATTCCCGTCAATTGCAGAGGCGGGCCGTTTCTGTTGCGAGAAGCTTTGAAGTATTCAATATTGGACAGATGCGACGTGAGTTTCTCGACGTTGGCCCTATCTTTCTGCGAGCTGTTACATCCGAAAACGACAGAGGTAAAGACGTTTGGCTCAATCCTGTAACTGCCTGCTGTGAGTGGCTCGTCTTCTCCGTTCACAAATAGTCGATACTCATGCTCATACGCCCAAATGTCGTACTTGCATGTCGCACAAAGCAAGGGGGCTTCATTCAGATTCAGAGGCGGCATTGTGTGGAAGTACCAGATCGGATGTATGCGCGCTTCACGAACATCGTCGTTCCGTGTCTGAATGGCGTGAATAAGTCTACTCGGATTGAATCCCACGCAGAAACCGCGATGATTCTTTGCATAGTGCGAAAACATAAGAACGTCATCTCTCTTGGCGCTGAAACACCCCATACCCCAGTCATTGAACTTCTGCCGATGCTCTTCATCGACGGCACAATCGAACGGATCATTGAAGAACTTTGGGCAAGAGAGAGCCAATTCGTTCTTCGAGAACAGGTTAGCTAGTTTCTTCTTGCAGCGGCTGGATTCGTCAGGCTCGTAATAGCGATAAAGAGTGTCCGGAAGTGGTCTTTGTTCTATTCGGATGGCATATCCGTCAAGTTCGTTCTGTTTGCACGACCATAATCGCTTCAAATTGACGAAGGAGTCTGGTGAAATGCGCATGTAATGCGAAAAGGTCTCCCACTGTACCCGTTCCTGCAAGTAGGTGATGAGTACGTCCGTCCTGACTGGTACGCCTTCATCAATTCGGTCAGGCCGATACTTGAGGCTGTGGAATTCGATGTCATTAGACGCCGCCGAATTGTCTTGAGAAATGACATCTAAGAAGACAAAGGCAGGAATTCTCAAAACCTCCTCCTCTTTGAAACAAAAACTGACTTCCGCAAACTGAGGAAAGAACGTGTTTGCGCCAGTGGTTGTCATCTACCACTCCCTACAATTCCATGTTTCTCCACATCGGAAGACCATACGGGAACAGAATATCAAGGAGGAGATACAATAGCAGTTCTGATGAATATTTTCGTCTTTGCACGACACCCTATGCAGCCGCTCTGTCCGCCCGGGGACTTCACGGCATCTATTCGTGCCTCGGGTCAGGATAGATCGTAAGGCCAGTGCCGCCGTCCCCGGATCCCATCAATAGCCAGCGGGCAGGGACTTCTGCGCGCCATTGCTAACGCTCCTCCGCGCCTTCATGCCCGACGACTTCCCATCTCAGACTCATCGTCCTTCTTCTCCTCCACGGTTCACGACGTTTTCGGCCTATCCCAATTGCATTCTTGCGCCGGAGATTACTCGACAGCACACCACGCGCCAGAGTTCCCGAAAAAGCCATCGGACCGATCCGTCAGATTCGACCGACCGGTCCGATATTTTATTTTTCGCGAAGCTTCGTGCTGTCTATGCTTCCTGGATGATCTTGTAGCCGATCGCGTCGGCCAGGGCGAAGACGGGCTCCTTGATGTCGCCGTAGAAAGTGACTCGATGCCAACCCCAGCGGTCCCATTCCGTGAAGAGCTTCTCGAAATCGCCCACCGGTTCCGCCCCGAGCTTAGTCCGGCAGGCGCGGTCATCGGGATCGTTCTCAACCGCTTTCGCCTGATGGAACAGGATTTCCTTGCGGTCGGAGGAGACCTGAAGCGTGGTGGTCATGTAGCCGAGCGGCAGGATCGAACGCACGGACGCGCCCTGCCGGTCTTCGGAGTGCGTGAGAATCTGATAGGGGTTCGCCGGCCCCTGCGGACCGAACGCGCGGTTCGACGCCACGCAGTGCGCATAGATGATCTGGCGCTTGGCCGTGTCCATGACCGGGTCTGAAATGTAGCCCGGCCGGCCCTGGGTCAACAGCCCAAAGGCGGTCATCGTGGCCGCCGAGGCCACGTCGCATTCGCAGCCGCCCACAAGCCCCTCGTTGTTCAACTCGTGAAATCCCAGGCACGGATATGCGTGGATATGCCCGCCGTAGAAGCCGCCCAGGCAGTTCATCGTGAAGGCATTCGCCCCATACTTCTTCAACACGGCCTTCTCCGCGAGATACATGGCCGCCGATTGCACAAGCACTTCGCGCGGCACCCCGACGACTTCCGTGGCGTTCTTCTGCCAGCGATCGGCAACCGCGTTGGCTTCATCCTTGTCCGCCGCATTCCACGCCTTGTTGACTTCGTCGAAGGCGACGTTGATCACGGGAATTTCCATGAAGGGCGCAGCAGGGCCGGATTCCTGGCTGCGCACCGCGAGAATCTTCGACTCCTTCATCTTGCGGATGCAGTCTTCGGCGGTCAGGCATTGGACCGGGTCCGGCAGGCAGGCCAGGTCGCCCGCGTTACGCGTGGCGCCCACGCGAGCCTTGGCTACGCCCGCCACGAAGTCCGCGGCGGACCCGCCCTTCTTCACGAGTTCGAAACACTGCGCCGCCGCCACGAGGTCCACGTCCTTCGAGGAGGCCACGAACCCCACGTTCGGCGCCTTGTTCCGCAGAAAGCCCGCGTTGTACACAAGGAAACCGCCGCTGCCGCCAAACTGAAAATCGACATAGAGCACCGGCTTGCCGGACGTGGCCATCGTCTGAACCACGGTGTTCCAGGCGTTCATCTGAAAGACGATGTACCCGTCGATATTAGCCTTCTTGTCCGCCTTGAGAATCTTCTCCGCCTGCTCCTTCCCCGTGGCCGTCTCCGTGACAAACTCCAGGCCGGGGCACCCCTTCGTCAGCGCGGCATTGTAGCGTTCCATCACGGGGGCGAAATCGAAGCCGACATTCGGCCAGTCGGGGCCGGGCTGCTTCACCGCATGCAGGGAATAGATGACCTTGATGCGCATCTTGTCCCCTTCGGCCGCGCGCGCCACGCCTGGGGCACTGAACGCCCCCACGCACGCCGCGCATCCCGCCGCGAGAAATCCGCGCCGGCTGATTTCACAACCCACACAGCCCGAGAGCAACTTCGTCGTATCCATAGATCGCACCCTTTCGCCGTTGGCGCTGCCTGCAAATTTCGGTTACTCTACCCCCAACGCAACTGATCTTTCTACTTCAAAGAATACGGCACACGCCGTATCACAGCGCAGATATCACGGACGCATGTCCCCGAGCAAGATGATCTCCGGGAATTTGAACTCATGAAAACAGCTTTGTACGTTGTTGCCGCGTTCGCATCGTGGCTTTCCTGGGGGGTCCACTATGCCGGCGCGCAGCCGGCGCCCTCCGCCCTTGGCCTGGAGCCCGGGGAACGGCGCTTATGCAACGACGACTTGGGCGTGCTCCTCTGGGGGCCGAACGCTGCGCCGACACTCAGCGTCGGAAAAAGCGACCTGTGGGACCGCCGAAACCCCAAATTGCCGGAGCCCGTGATCACCCTGAACGAGATCAGGGAGCGCGCGATGGCGGGCGATAGGAGCATCCTGAACGGCGCCGCCTATTACTCCGTGTACAACTCCCACGATTTCCCCTGTCCGAAGCCCGTCGGCCAGGTCATCCTCCAACTCCGCTTTCTTGATCAGGACGGCACTGTGTCGGCCGAACAGGACCCTCGCGGAATCCGGCTCGCCGCTTCGCGCGGCGAAAAGAAACTCGACGTGCGCATCTTCGTGAGCGCCGTGCGCAACCTGATCGTCATCTCGGGAGCGGGCAGCGGGCTCGAAGCGGGCGATGTGGCAATCCGCCTGTATCGGCACCGCGACACGATTGTGCCGGGCGGCGATTTGCACCCCACGCTGGGCGACCGGAAGTCGCCGGACGACTTCGAGCCGCTGCCCATGCCTCGGGCGGGCGCCGAAGACGGCCTCTTCTGGATAGTGCAGGACTTCGGAAAGGACCCAACTTTCCCGGAGGGCTTTGCCAGCGTGCTGGCGGGACGCGTCGCGGGCGTGGGTGTGACGTTCGAAACCGCGGAAGCACAAACCGGATTGGGCACGCCCATGCTCGCCGAGAAAGAAGGCCGGATCAGCCACGGGCTCACGAAACGCTTCACGCCCATCAATCAGTCCCCGGGTTCCGCGGCCACGGCACGATTCGACCGCCTGAACGGGCCCTTCTGCCTGCTTGCAACGGCGATCACAAGCCAGGACAGCCCGGATCCGCTCGGACGCGCGAGAAAGGACTTGGCGGAAGCGATGGCACTGGGCGAGCGCGTGCTTCGCGCGGAACACGACCGGCAATTGGATGCCTATGATGCACAGCCCCATGCGCGGGCGTGGTCCACAGACGGCAAACTGAAGCTGGACGTACCCTGGGGCGGCGTGCCGTACAAAACGCGGCCCTTTGGCTACTATGGCGATGTCGCCCTGTGTTCCGTGGACAGCACGAAGTTCTGCACGCAGGACTCGTCCATGTGGCATGCCGATTTCCATTTCAACGAAGTCTCCGCCGCGGGGCCGTGCGTCCAACGCCAGTTCGACGTGCTGGACTCGTACTTCGTGATGCTCCGAACCCTGCTGCCGATGGCCCAAGCCAATGCCCGCGAGGTCTACGGCTGCTCCGGCGCGATGTATCCGCTCGTGCACTACCCCTTGAAAGCGGACTCCGTCGTCCACACGCACATGACTTGGGAACAGAGCATGGAGATCACCGCGCTCCTCGCAAAGCCGTTCTGGCTCCGCTTCCTGTACACGTGGGACCTCGGCTTCCTGCGAGACTCCGCCTATCCCGTCCTGCGTGAAGGGGCGCGCTTCTATGCCGATTTCCTCAAGCGCAGCGAGGACGGGCTTTATCATGTCTTTCCCACAGTCTCGCCCGAGCATCGCGGCATCACGAAGAACCTCGAATTCAACAAGGACAGTCAATCCGGCATCACACTCCTCCGTTATCACTTGCGGGCGGCCGCGGCCGCAGCCGAATTGCTGCATGTGGACGACGGCGAATCGGCCACATGGCGCGAAATCGCCCAACATCTCCCGCCGTATCCCACGTTTGACTCGCCGGAAGGGCCGATCTTCATCGACGTGGCCGGCGCCCAGCCCATCGAGTACAACATCCCGGTCCCGCTCTCGGCGGTCTTTTGGGGCGATGATATCGGGCTGGATTCTCCGCCGGAACTCCTCGAGGTCGCGCGCCGGACCTTGCGGCTGATCAACGTGTGGGAACCGCATCGGGGATACTTGCAGGGCGTTCGCAAACGGCTGGGCATTCTCGATCCGGGCGATCCGCTCTCCGTCGAGAATGTCCTCCAATCCCACACAGGCACGATGCGCATATTCCCGGTCGTGCACGATGATTTTGAGGGCGGCTTCGAGAACCTGGGGGCGCAGGGCGCCTTTGTGGTTTCCGCGGAACGCATCAAGCGCCGAGTCTCACAAGTCACCCTGACCTCCCTCGCCGGCAATCCTTGTGTCGTGGCCAATCCCTGGCCGGGCGAGAAGGCAACGCTGGAAGACCTGACGTCCGGACAAACGCTCCCCGCGGAAGTGGACGGCAGCTTGCTCCGCTTCGCAACGCTGCGCGGGCACATGTACCGCCTGTCGAGTCCGCGATAGGCGTGCAATTCCGCACACCCCTCACCTTAGGGGTGCTCAATGACGCTCGCCCCCTTTTCAGACGGCGCAAACCATGATAGGATCTTGTAAGGCGCTAAGCTGAAAGGAGGCTATGCCATGCATTTCCTCAGCGACATGGGAAATGTGTTCAGAGATGTCATTACCGGACTGCTGGACACCATCTTCACGTTCCTGGCGAATATCTTCGGTACGATTCAGGATTACGTCGACTAGACGCCTGATGGCGCCGCCTAACCGCCGTGTGGGGCTTTCGTGCTTCCACAAGGCGCATAGCAAGATGCCGGGCCGATCAACTGCTGATGGCCGCGCGGATCTGGTCGAGGTACTTGGGAACAGCCGTCGCCGCATCTTCCTTGGCCTCGTACTCCAGGGAGATGTAACCGCGGAAGTTCGCCTCGCGCAGGATGCGCGCGATACGGGGGAAATCTGATTGCTCGCTCCCCTTGCCGTCCTCCGTGCGGACGTCCGCCTTCGCATGAATCATCAGCGCTTTTGGCGCGGCCAGGGCCATGTTCTTGTAGGGTTCCGAAACAAAGTTGCCCGTGTCCATGTTGAGGCCGAGCCACTCGTGATTGACCGCCTCCAGAATCTGAAGCACATCCGCGGCCGTCTCGGTCAGATAGCCGTGATTCTCCAGGGCAAGGAAGATGCCGCGCGAAGCCGCGCGATCGCAGCACGGCTTGAGGCACTCGACCACCCGGTCAAAATCGCGCTTGCGGTCCGCGTCCTTCGGTTTGCCCCCCGCAAAGACGCGGATGCATGGCGCGCCCAACTCGACCGCATGATCCACCCAGCGGGTCACCAGGTCGATTTGTTTTGCGCGTTCGTCGCCCGGCTCCACACAGAAACTGTTGCCCACGGAAGTGGCAGACACGTCAAGCCCGAGCTTGAAGGCCTTGGCCTTCAGTTCATACATCGCCTTGGGCTCTTCCGACGTGAAGTAGTAGGAGGTGAGTTCAACGCCGTCCAGCCCCCAGACCGCCGCAAGATCCAGCCAGTCCATCAGGGACATCTTCCCGGGCTTGTTGCCTTGGGGAAGATAGTCCCGGAACGAATAGGCCGCACAGCTCAGCTTCAGTTGCGGGCCGATTTCGCCCGTCCCTGTGGCGGGCTTCCTGGCAGCAACGGCCGCCTCCGCGTGTGGTGCGGCCAGCCCGGCCGCCGCCATCAACCCGGTTCCCAATGCCTGACGCCTTGTCATTCTCATGCTCGCCCTCCCATGCCACGACCGTTTCCGATTCAGCCGCGTTTCCTTCTTCGGCGATTGTAGCCCTTCCCGACCCTCGCCTCAAGAGCGCGGGCCTGCATTGCGAACGAGAGCGTTCTGCGGCTAGATTGTGTCTGTGTATTGCTGTGCCCGCAGGAAGGAGATTGGCATGAAAACGCCGCGTCAAGTGTCCCTCGCAATCGTGTTGTGCGGCGCCCTGCTGAGCGCTGGGGCCGCCCTGCCGGAAGCCGCCGCGCCGGACTTGCGCGTGGGCGCGGCATTCCATGCCTTCGATCACCTTGGCAATTACGGACGCCAGGCAGAGGCGGCCGCGGCTTCCGGAGTCACGCTCATTTATGCCACGGGGGTCGGGGGCGACGGCTATCTCGGACTGCCCCCCGCCGCCGAGTGGGAGGCGCGCCGGAAGGACTGTGCGGAGTACGTCCGGCAGGCAAAGAGCCTTGGCATCAAAACCGTCCTCGGGTATCTCTGCGCCACCTCCATTGTCGGTCTGGACACTTTTGCGAAACACTGGACGGACGAACAGCGGGCGGAATTCCGCTCCGCGCCGGAAACCTGGCTGCAGCAGGACATCGACGGGAAGCCCCTCGAATCGTGGTACGGCGGCGCCTACAAACCCGCATGCATGAATCATCCGGACTGGCGTGCGTACGAACGGTACATGGTTCGCGCACAGCTCCAGAGCGGCCACGACGGCATCTTCTTCGACAATCCCACGGTGCATCCCAAAGGCTGCTACTGCCCGCATTGCATGGCGGGCTTCTCGGCCTTCCTGCGCAACGAGGGGGTGGGCGTCAACGATGAATCCACGGAGGCCTTGCGGAAACTGGCCGCCGCACGCCCTTCGGATTTCAAGCGGTACCGCTGTACGATCGCGCGCAATTTCATTCAGGACATGCGGACCTGCGCGCGGAACCTGAACCCGAACGCGCTGCTGACGGCAAACAACAGCCTGAATTCGCCCGGAGCTTTCTATTCGCAGTGCGACGTGTACGCGTACAACATCCACGAGATGAGCAAGACCGAAGACTTCGTCGTCGTCGAAGACATGGCCACACAACCGCGCGCCCTCCCCGACGGCAAGCTCCTGGAATACGGGCCAACCTACAGGCAGCTCCATGCGATCATCCATGACAAGCCGCTCGTGGCCGTGACAATTGCCGAGGGCGATTATCACACGCCGCCCAATCTCGTCCGCCTGGCGATGATCGAGGGCGTGGCGCATGGCGCATCGTACATGCTGTGGTCGACCTGGCCGGAAGACGTCCGCCCCAAAATGGCCGCGGCCGTGCGGCCCTGCGCGGACTGGCTTCGCTCGCACGCGGACCTGCTGCAGGCCCTGAAACCGCGGCAGGACGTCCTCGTCTTCCTGCCGTTCCGCCGATGGCTCGACACAGAGGACTGCGCCGTGTCGGACCTTGCCGCACAGCTCACGCGCGCAAACATCGCCTACGGCGTGTTCTGCGAGGATGATTTCGCATCGGCGCTGCAGGGAAGACCGCGCGCGCTCCTCCTCGAGAAACGCGAAGTCCTGCTGCCCGCCGAACAAGAGGCTGTCGCGGCATACGAGGCTTCGGGCGGCCGCGTGCTGACGGCCGATTCCCGAAAATGGCTGAACGCCCTCAGGAAAGCGGCCGGCGCCCCTTCACTGCTCATTGACGGCCCGAAAGCCGTTCGCGGCGTCGTGGCCGACGCCCCCGGCAAAACGGCCGTGTGGCTCTACAACCTGAATGTCCAGCGCCTGTCCTCCTTCGAAGACCGGGTCATCCCCGCGGAGGCACTCAAACTCACCGTCCGCGTTCCGTTCCACGAGCTGACGTCCGCCGTCCTCTCGGCCTGCGGCCCGGAGAAGGCTTCGCAGCCCCTCGAGTTCAGCACGAACGCCAAAGACGGGGCGCTCTTCGTCCATCTCGAGATCCCGAAACTCCCCGTGGGCGCCCTCGTGCTGCTCAGCGGAAAGGACTGACGCCCCGTCGCGCGCGCCTGACTTGTGCGCCCTTTCGGGCTTGCGGTAGGATGCGCGTTCGGCTTGGGAGAAATTGCCATGAAGAAGAGGGCTGCGGGCGCCGGCTTTGTGTGTCTCGGGGTGCTGATCGTGCTCTGCGACTGTGTTCTGGCCGCGGGCAACAGGGAGAAGGACAGGAATTCCATGCAATCGTTTCCTGCGTCTTTTACAGTGCGTCCGGCAAGCGTCTATCACCGCTTCAACGTGGATGAAGGCCTCCCGGAGTCCGCATCGGGCACGCTTTCGACCCAAGCCCTCCGAAACGAGTCCGTGGCATTTCAGCTCGCCGCGGGCTGGGCGCAGGAAGGCGCCAATCTCCGGGTGCGTTTCTCCCCGCTGAAGTCGGAGGACAATGTCATTCCGCCCGAGGCATGGCGTGCGCGTTTTGTGGACTTCGTCTTCACGAGCGAACAGGGACGCGTGGCCGACCTGCTCAGCGAAGAACCGGCGCGGACGCTGAAAGCCCGGCAGATTCAGCCGATCTGGCTGAGCCTGCGCGTGCCGAAGGACGCCGCGGCAGGCGTCTACTCCGGCGCGGTCGAAGTGCTTTGCGCCGCCGAAACCCCGGCGGTGTTTCCCGTGGAAGTCTCGGTCCTTGCCGCCCCTGCGCTGCCGGACCCGGCCAACGACTCCTTCTATTTGGATCTCTGGCAGCATCCCGGGGCCATTGCCCGCTATCACAAAGTGCCCCTGTGGTCCGAGGCGCATTGGGCGCTCATCCGGGACTACACGCGCCTGCTCGCGGAGGCGGGCCAGAATCCGATCACCGCGTGCATCATTCACGACCCGTGGGCAAGCCAGACGCTCGATCCGCACCCCTCGATGATCGAATGGGTCCGGCGGGCGGACGGCGCTTTCGCCTTCGATTTCGCCGTCTTCGACCGCTATGTGCAGCTTTGCTTCGACGAGGGCTTCACGGGGCCCATCAACTGCTATTCGCTCGCCATGGGCCCGGGCGCGCGCATGGATTGCCCGATTCGCTACTGGGACGCGGCACAGGGCTGCTACGCGCAACTCAAATCCAGCGTGGGCGATGACACGTATCAGGACGTCTGGAGACAGTTCTTCGCCGTGTTCATTCCCCATCTCCGGGAAAAGGGATGGTTCGAGAAGACCTGCATCGGCATTGACGAGGCCTCGGAAGAGAAGATGCGCGCGGTGATGGCCGTGATCCCGAAGGAATTCAAGACCGCGCTCGCGGGCAATTATCACGAAGACCTCGATGCCGCAATTCATGACTACTGCGTGATCTACCCCGGCCCGCCCGAGGCGGCGAGCACCGCGCGCC
>CAILVY010000038.1 GCA_903837785.1 Candidatus Hydrogenedentota bacterium | reverse complement strand
CGACAGCTTGGGGGTGGAAGTCCCCTTGACAACCTGATGGAGGTGAAGTCATAGCGAAGCGCAAGGGCGTCGCCGCGAGGCGGGGTCTGGAGGAAGCGTGGAGCAAAGGCGCGAGCCGATGGACAAGAACCGGGTACGAGGCATACGGCGCCGGACGAGCGGGCATGTGACCGTAAAGTCCATATCCATCAAGGGCGCTGGTTGTAAACCTGGCGGTTGTGCGCGGAAGGCGGTCGAACTTACCTCGGGAGATCTGCCGTCTGTCTCGGATCCGGGACTGAGGATGGAGCGATCCATCCTGACCGGGCGGCAGAAGTCAGCAGAGGGCGTAGTAGTTGCGTGAGCGACGAAGGCCCGAACGGTCCCCGCAAGGGGTTAATGGGAGAGGCGAGTAAGCGGCGCGACTCATGAGCAGAAGGCGGCAGAAGAACCAGTTGGTACTGGCCTTCCTGGCAGAGGGTAGGGGTGAAGCCCCGAGGGCTGCTGAGGAAGGGACCGAACTGCTTGCGGCGAAGCGCGAGGCAGAAAGCCCGGATGTTGGCGAGCAGTTGATGGAGGAAGTCTGCGGGCGGGAGAACTGCAAGCAGGCATTGGCACGAGTCAAGGCCAACAAGGGTAGCGCTGGGATCGACGGGATGAGCGTCGAGCAGTTTCCAGGATACCTGAGGCAGCACTGGCCGGAGATCCGGGAACAACTGCTGAACGGGACCTACAGAGCGCAACCGGTGAAGAGGGTAGAGATCCCAAAGCCGGACGGTGGGGTGCGAAAGCTTGGCATCCCAACGGTGCTGGACCGATTTATCCAGCAGGCGGTGATGCAGGTTCTGCAACGCAGATGGGACCGGACGTTTTCGGAACACAGCTATGGGTTCCGCCCCGGACGGTCTGCGCATCAAGCGGTAAGTCAGGCGCAGCAGTATATTGCGGAAGGCTACCGTTGGGTGGTGGATTTGGATCTGGAGAAGTTCTTCGACCGGGTCAACCACGACAAATTGATGGCAAGGATCGCAGAACGGGTCAGCGACAAGCGGCTGCTCAAGCTGATCCGTGTTTTTCTGTGTGCCGGGGTGATGGAAAACGGGCTGGTGAGTCCGGTGGATGAGGGGACGCCCCAAGGCGGACCTTTGTCGCCTTTGCTCAGTAACATCGTGCTGGATGAGTTTGACCGGGAGTTGGAGCATCGTGGCCTCCGATTTGCCCGCTATGCGGATGACTGCAATATCTATGTCCGCAGTCGGCGGGCCGGAGGGCGAGTGATGGAAAGCATTACACGGTTCATCACTACGAAGCTCAAACTAAAGGTGAATGCTCAGAAGAGTGCGGTGGCTCGGCCAGGAGAGAGGAAGTTCCTCGGCTTCAGCTTCACGAACGCAAGGGCACCGAAGAGGCGAATAGCGCCGAAAGCGGTAGACCGGTTCAAGGAGCGGGTTCGGGAACTAACTCGCCGGACAAGAGGGGTGAGCACCGAACGCATGGCCAATGATCTGTCCCAATATCTACGGGGCTGGATCGGGTATTTTGGGAAATGCGAAACACCCTCAGTGCTGAAAGGTCTGGATGAGTGGATCAGACGCAGGCTGCGCTCTGCGATCTGGAAGCAGTGGAAACGGGGCGGGGTACGCTATGCCGAGCTTCGCAAACGGAGTGTGGGCAAAGATCTTGCCGCCAAAACGGCAGGCAGTGCGCACGGTCCGTGGCGGCTCGCGAACAGCCTAGCCCTAGCCGTGGCACTGCCCAATGCCTACTTCGACTCGCTCGGGATCCCAAGATTGACTGTTAGCCGGTAGCTCAACCCGCCGAACCGCCCGGTACGGACCCGTACGCCGGGTGGTGTGACAGGGAAAGCTGG
>CAILVY010000037.1 GCA_903837785.1 Candidatus Hydrogenedentota bacterium | reverse complement strand
TGCCGTCGCTGTCCGTGTCCTGGTCGCCCTCGACGCTGTCCGGGATTCCATCCTCGTCCGAATCAGTGTCCAGGAAATCCGGCGCGCCATCACTGTCCGAATCCGCGCCGCCCTCGCGCAGGTCCGGCAAGCCGTCGCCGTCGCCGTCGTAAGCGCCCATCGCGGAATGGACGTAGGGTTGGGTATACGCCTCGTCCGCACCTTCCGCGTAGGCCACCCAGAACTCGAGGTCCGTGTTGTCATACACGACGTCGACGACGTTGTCGCCGTGAATGGGAATGGCATTGGCAATCGCGATCATCTTGTCGGCGTCGAGCTGGCCGTAATCCGCCTGAATCAGCGGAAACGCGCCCCGGCCCTCGTCGTTGTAGACCACGTCTTCGAGCACGTTCGGCGCGAACTCGTCTGTCGGATCGTTGTCCTGCCAGATAATGAGGTCGTTGGGCGGAGTCTCCGGGGCATGCGCCTTGATCTTCACCGCGCGAAGCTCGTTTCTGCCGTCGCCAAAGACATAGTGGTAGCGCTTGATCCGTTGCGTGTTCGTGAGGATGCTGATCGCGTCCGTGAGGCAACCCGCATCGTACAGAATGCTCCGGAACATCGGCATGAAGTGTTCGCCGTCCAAATCATAGGGGTATTCACTGCCCGGAGAGTCGCCCATCTCCGCCAGCGCGATCCCCGCGTCATTGATGCCCGTGTGTGACCCCGCCACGCCCGCAAACCCGACATTGATATGCGCATGGCCCGAGTCCGGCAGATACAGCACGATGCAGGGATAATTGTGCGCGCCGACGATCATGTCCCAATCGAGGTTGCGGGTCTGATAGAGATGTCCGTCCTTCGTGGCCGCGCCCCAGGCCGCCACGCTGCTGCACGAGTAGCTGCTCACGAGCATCGCGCAGTGGACGCGCCGCAGCGTGAGATAGTCGATTTCGGCGCCCGCGGCAATCCCCTCCAATTCCAGCTCATAGCGGTCGTCCGTGTGGGGCGCGGTACTTTCCCAGGCGGCGTCCAGATTGGCATCCGTGTATTCGTCGCCGGCGATACTCAGCAGCAGGTAGAAAACCGGCACGAAGGCCTGGATCTCCGGCTTCATCAGTTCCCCGTAGCGATAGCCCATCTCGAAGGGGATGCCGCTGACCACGACCACGGGGATCGTCTCCGTACCCGTGCCAATCGACGTGCGATAACCGCCGAGGGCAGCGGTAGCCGCGCCCGCGCTGAACATAAGGACTGCGGCCAGGATGAGGCACTGCACGTTGTGGGACCGCATACGCACCTCCTCTGAAGTGGTCTAGGACCGGGCCAATATCCAATCGCGAATCGCGGCGAGCACCGCGTCTTTTTCCAGGTCGTTCCACAGTTCGTGATAACCGCCCTCGTAGATCTTGAACGTCTTGTCCGCGGATCCGCAGCCCGCGTGCAAGGCGCGGCTGCCGGCGTTCGAGACCACCTTGTCGCTCCCGCCGTGGATAATCATGGCCGGCAGCGTGATTTTCGAGAACTCGGCGTGGGCCTGCTTGATGGCCGCGTTGAACTGCGCGCCGGTGCGCGCGCGCACTTTCCCGTGAAACGCAAGCGGGTCCGCATCCGCAGCGGCCACCACCGCCGGATCGCGTGACAGGCCGGTGTTGTCCACACCGCCGACCGGCAGCCAGGGCGCCAGCGTCCCCAGAATGTCTGCCAGCGCGATCAGGAACTTGGGCACGTCGTCGCTGAACGCAAGGAAAGGACTGCTGAACACGAGGCCCTGCGCATCCAGTGGTCGCGTCTCCGCGTAGCGTGTCAAGACCAGTCCGCCCATGCTGTGCCCCATCAGAAACAACGGCAGCCCGTTCAGGCGCGGCCGCACGTTCGCCATATAAGCGTCGAAATCCTCCAGCAGTCCGTCGAAACGATCGATGTAGGCGCGCTTGCCCGGGGAACGCCCGTAGCCGCGCTGATCCAGGCTGTGCACAGTAATGCCCGCCCTGGCAAAGCCCTGCGCCACGTGCTCATAGCGGCCGCAGTATTCGCCGTATCCGTGAATCAGCACCAGATTCGCCCGCGCCGCCTCCGCTTCCCACCGGCACTCATACAACTCCACCCCGTCTTGCGCCTTGAACTTCCCTTCGTAGAACATCGCCTCTTTCTCCCTGTTTCCGCCATGATATCACATTGCCCGGCGCTCCGGGGGACGCAGGACGTCCCGCATTTCCTCGGGCCGGACAGAGGGGGGGCGGTCATGCCCGGCGCTTCTGCTCTGGCAGCGGGTTCTGTGTATACTGGTCGGGTCATCAAGATGATGTTTCACAGTGAGGGAGTCGCGTATATGCTGTTGCGCTTCTGGAGGCTTGGAAGGGCGTTGCTTGCCGTGGGTCTGCTTTCGGCCGTTGCCGTTGCCCAGGAAAATCCGTTTCTGGGGCGGTGGGCGCTCAGCCCGGCCGTCGGCGGCGCGGGTTGGCTCGAAATCCGAGAGGCCGGCGGCTGCCTCGAGGGCGCCCTCCTCTGGATGGGCGGCAGCCCGGAAACGCAATCGCGCATCTATCTCGACGGCGACTCGCTCTGCTGCATTCGCGTCCGAAACGACGAGATCCGGGACGACTCAGGGAACGTCGTCCGGATCCAGGTGAACCCGATTACGTTGACGGCCAAAGTCTCCGGTGACACGATGAACGGGGTCCTGTCCGAGCCCGCCTACGACAGCAGGAGCGTTATTCGGCAGCAATTCACCGGCATGCGCATTCCGCCGCTGCCGCCGCGCCCGGACCTCGCGAAACTGCGCTTCGGCGCGCCCATTGAACTCTTCAACGGCAGGAATCTGGACGGGTGGGCGGTCATCGGCGGTCCCCACTGGGCGCAAGTGAAGAGCCAGACGCCCGGCGCGAATCCCTCGGAAGGCTGGGTGCCCATGGACAAGGATGTGGCCAACGGCTGGTCTGTGAAGGACGGCGTGCTCATCAACGATCCTGTCCAACACGAAGGGCAGCCCCACCTCCGCTACGGAAACCTGGCCACCCGCGATGAATTCGAAGACTTCCGCCTGAGCCTGGAGGTCAATGTGCTCCCAGGCGGCAACAGTGGAATCTATCTGCGCGGCATCTATGAAGTGCAAGTGATCGACAGTTTCGGCAAGCCTCTCGATTGCCACAACATGGGCGCAATCTACGGCCGCATCACCCCCTCCACGTCCGCCGAGAAGCCTGCCGGCGAGTGGCAAAGCCTCGACATCCTCCTCGTGGACCGCCATGCCACGATCACGCTCAACGGCAAAGTCATCATCGACAATGAGCCGCTCGCGGGATGCACCGGCGGCGCCCTGTGGTCCAACGAGGCCCTTCCCGGCCCCGTTTACTTCCAGGGCGATCACACGGGGGTCCAGTACCGGAACATCGTGCTGCGCCCCGTGATCAAGTGAGAACCCATGCAAACAGAACGAATTGCGAGAAGCGGTGCCAAAGTGATTTCGTCGTGCGAAAGGGAGGTGCCACTGACCCGGGTCGTTATTCACTGCAGGAGAATTGGCCATGTTTGAACATCACAAAGAACCGCTGCTGACGCGTTTCGAATTCGCGCTGCGGATGTTTCGCCACGCGCTGGTATTTGTGGCGATGGTCTGCGCGGCCCTCGGCATCGGAGTGCTGGGCTATCACGCCTTCGAAGGCATGCCCTGGATTGACGCCACCCTGAATGCCTCGATGATTCTTGGCGGCATGGGGCCGGTGAACGAACTCCACAGCAATGCCGGAAAACTCTTTGCGTCGGGCTATGCCCTGTTTTCCGGCCTGTTCTTCGTCGCAGCCATGGGGGTGCTCTTTGTGCCCGTCGTGCACCGGCTGCTGCATCGCTTTCACGTCCGGCTCGAGGAAGAGGATGAGGAAGAAGGCGGAGATGCGTAGACTGCGTTATGAGCGGCGCCCGCTGGAGATTACATGCCGGTCCCGCCGGAGGATGAGTCATGCCGGGTGATGAATATGTTCATGGCTATACGCCGCGCGAGGCATCGCGCCTGCTTGATCAGGCCAATACGCTTGCCGATCTGCTCCACGGCGATACCCGCTATCCCGGCGGAAGCCGCGTGCTCGAAGCCGGCTGCGGCGTGGGCAGCCAAACGGCGATTCTGGCCCGGCACAGTCCGGAGGCGCAGATTACGTCTGTGGACATTTCGCCGGCATCCATCGAAAGCGCGCGCGCACGTCTGGAGCGCCAGGGCGCAACGAATGTCTCCTTCTCAGTTCAGGACCTGTACGCACTGCGCTTCGACGACAACTCTTTCGACCACGTCTTTGTCTGTTTCGTGCTGGAACATCTCCGTGAGCCCGCCGGTGTTTTGCAGGAACTCAAGCGCGTCTTGCGCCCGGGCGGCTCCATCACAGTGATCGAAGGGGATCACGGCTCGTTCTACTGCCATCCGGAGACGCCCGAGTCGCGGCGGGTAGTCCAGAGTTTCGTCGAGACCCAAGCCCGCCTCGGAGGCAATGCGCTCATCGGCCGTGCGCTGTATCCACTGTTGCGCGGGGCCGGGTTCGGCGCCGTACGCGTGTCGCCGCGCATCGTCTACGTGGACGACAGCCGGCCCGAGCTGGTTGAGGGCTTCTCCAAACAGACCTTTATCGCCATGATGGAAGGGGGGAAGGAACGCGCGCTCGCCCTGGAGTTGCTGCCGGAGGCGGAGTGGGAGAAGGGCATCCGGGATCTCTACCGCGCGACGGAAGCGGACGGCACCTTCTGCTACACGTTCTTCAAAGCGATCGCGGAGAAGGTCTCTGACCGCCCTTGATCGCTGCGAAAGGCCTCACAGCGCACGAAGCTTCTTGTGCGCCAGGAACACAATGCGCCAACTTGCGTAGGCAAAGAACGGCGCCGCATACACGTCTCCGCTGTAGTGGACGTGCTGGAGAATGACCCCCGCACCCACGGCCAACGTGCCGGCCAGACAGAGCACTTTCCAGCGCGTGCTGCGCGCGGCCAACGCACACAGGAACATCGTGGCCGTGTGCCCGGAGAAGAACAGATCCTTCACCACGAGCTTGCCGGTGCCTAGTCCAACGACGATGGGATCGTTCAGTGGAATGATGGATTTCATCGGTTCCAGCGGCACCACGGCCAGGGCGATGGTTCGGAACACGAGCAGCACTCCCGCGGCCTGCAGTGCCATCACCAGGTAGCGGGGATGTCGTGACAAGTGATAGAGCGTGCCACAAATGGCTCCCCACAGCACGATGAAGATGGGCCAGCGCAGATCCATGGGCTTGAAGCTCGACAGGATGGGATCCGGCAGCACCACGCCCTTGCGCGCCTCAATCGCGTTCATGAATGCGGCACACACGCGAATCATCAGCAGCAACAACAGCAGCGTTAGCACGGCCTCGAAGAGAAATGAGCGGTTGCGGAAGCCCTGCCGCCAACCCGCGGCCCCGACGCTTCCTCGCGATACGGCCGCAACCGGCGGGGCGGGTTGCATCGACACACTCATCGACACGTCCTCCTTGCCCACGAATACCACATTAACTATACCCGTTCTAGGACGGATTCGCAAGCGCACGTCATTTTCGCCTGTTTCATTGCCGCGTTCCGCCCGCGCCAGAGGCGCCTTTCCTTCTCCGGGATGCCTGTGGTACATTCTATGCGCTGTTCGAAGCTTCTCCAAAAGGATTGAATTGATGCTTGCAGATGACTTGCGGCGCCGTGTGCGGGGCGCCATGACGACCGATACTCCCAAGCACTTTGGCGTGATTGCCTGCCACGTGCTGTGGCGCGAGTTGTGCTTTTTCGCCACCCGCTCGCCCAATGTGTTTGACTTCCGTTTTCTCAAGCAAGGGCTTCACGACACCCCGGAACTGCTGCGCACTGAACTCCAGCGTGTGATTGACGAGGAGGACGGCAAGCATGACGCCCTGCTCATCGGCTACGGGTTGTGCAGCAACGGCATTCAGGGCATTGTGGCCCGGAACACGCCTCTCGTCTGCATCCGCGCGCATGACTGCATCACGGTCCTGCTCGGTTCAAAGGAACGCTATCGCGAGTATTTTGATTCTCATCCCGGAACGTTCTGGTACAGTCCCGGCTGGATTGAGGACTGCCCCATGCCGGGCAAGGACCGATATGAAGCCGCCCTCAAGACCTACTGCGATTTGTACGGAGAAGAGAGTGCGAAGTATCTCATGGAATCGACCGAGACCTGGATCAAGAACTACGGCCAGGCCTGTTACGTCGACCTGGGCGTCGGGGGAAGTGACAAGTACCGCCAGTACACCCGGCAATGCGCCGACTGGCTCGGCTGGCGCTATGACGAACTGGGCGGCGACCCCTCGCTCGTCGAACGCCTTCTCAGCGGCGATTGGGATGCCGAAACCTTTCTCGTGGTGAATCCCGGCGAAGAGATCACGGCCTCCTTCGACGAGGGCATTCTCAAGGCCCGGCCCGTCGCGCCCGGCCCGAAATAGAAGAAGCGAACCTGTCCTGCCATGTGCGTGGAAAGGTTCGCCTCGTCCGGCGACAATTCAGTGCGGCATCATGTGTCGTCCACGCTCAGCAATTCTTCGTAGAATTCCCGATATGTGCTGCCGTGCACGCCCTTCATGAAGGCCATGGCCGCGCGCGGATGCTTGTTCAGCACGCCCGTAATCGCGTAGGGCATCTCGTAGCCCCAGCGCAATTCCTTCTTCATGTCGACGAAGTACTTCTGGATCAGGTCCAGCACGGGGCGCACATCGAACTTCGGGTTCTTCAAGAAGGCCATCAGCAACTCCAGCGGGCAGTTCCCCGCGGCCCGGCCAATGCCGTAGATGCTCGCGTCCAGGAGATTCACGCCCTTGATGATGGCCTCGATCGTGTTGGCGAAGGCGAGCTGCTGATTATTGTGGCAGTGGATGCCGATCTGCTTACCCGGAACCAACTTCATGTACTTGTGCGCCAGATAGTGGATCTGCTCCGAGTAGAAATACCCGAAGCTGTCGACAATGTACACGCCCTCGAAATCCGTGTCGGCGAGTTGCGTCAGCGCCTCATCCAGGTCCGGTTCAAGCGCGTGTGATACCGCCATGATGTTGACAGTGACCTCGTAGCCCAGCGACTTGACGTGGTTTCCGAGATGGATCGCCTTGTCGATATCCGGCACGTAGCACGCCACACGCACCATTTTCACCAGCGAATCCTTCGCAGGAAGGAACGCGTCGTAATCCGTGCGATCGACGTCGCACATGATCGATATCTTCGAATCGCACGCGTAGGCGACTTCCCGGAGGTCTTCCTCGTCGCAGAAGCGCCATGGGCCGAAGTCCTTGGGATTGTACTGCTTCTTGTCGGCCCGGTAGCCCATCTCGATGTAATCGACGCCGGCCTTCGCCAGGTTGTCGAAGAGGTCCTTGACCATCGCCTTGTCGAAGTGCCAGTCGTTCATCAGGCCGCCATCGCGCAGCGTACAGTCCAACACTTTGATCTCACGCCTGTACATGCAATTACTCCCTGGGATGTTCCGAGAAATACACGGCCCCCGCTCGCGTGTGGAATCCAGCGGGACCTGAGAAAGCATAATAAAAATCCACGAAATGTGTCAAATTCTGGAGCTTCGGCACGTTAAACGCAGGGCAGGCCGCGTCCGCGCCCGCGCGCTACGGCATGAAGCGCCCCGATTCCATGTCCTCGATAATCTGTTTGCCCAAGGCCACGGCCTCCGGCGGGAAATGCCAGTCCGCGGAGCCGCACTCCGATATGAGCCCGTGCAGCTGCGGCAGAATGAGCATGTCGCGGGCCATTTCGCTGGTGAGCGAGCGCGCAATATACGTTTCCTCATCGAACGTGTCGAAGAAGCTTCGAAGCCCGCGTTCCGTGTCCCCGCCGACCGCGCCGAAGTCCTGCCCGTAAATGTGCAGTGATGCCGCGTAGTCGGCATAACTTCCGACGCGCACCGGGCGTCCCGAGAGCTCCTCAATGCGCTTGGCGATTACGCTCTGCAGGTACGTCAGCCCGATCACGTTGTCCGGCCAGGCCTTGTAGAGGTCCCGGGACCGCCACATCGTGTTCATGTTCAGCACGAGATTGCCGTGCTCATCCTCCGGGCAGCGCAATTGCACCTCGCGCAGGCACGGGATATCTTCCTTAAGGTAGGGGTCGAGATTCGGCACCGACGTGGTGGCCACGGCGCGCCGGGTATACGGCGTTTGGATCAGGCGTTCCATGGCAATCGCGATCTGATCGATGGTCGAACCATCCAGGTCAGGATGCTGGAACAGCCGTTGATGATACGTGTACGGCCACTCTTTCGCGGCGAGTTCACCCGTCACCGCCTCCTTGAGTTGCTCCATGGGCACGACCATGTGATCCTTGATGCCCATGATTTCCGCAATGTACGTGCCCACTTCGCAAAAGGAGATGGGCGCGAAACGGGGTTGCGCGAACGGGTTCTTGATCTCAATCAACACCCGGGCGTCGCGGCTGGGAGGATCAATGTATTTCCCCTGCAAGTCCTTGCGATCGTATTCCGTGCGGATCTCCAGGCCATGTTCCCAGACGGCCTTCATGGCCCTGAAATGCGCCTGCGGCAGTGAATCCGCCACGACATGCAGCGTGGGTATTCGGCCTTCCCGGGTAGCCTCGTTCATGCACCTGCTCCTTTCCCTGTCCGTGACTTGGCGCTAAGGTACCTTCCCGCGTGCGGCAAAAGCAATTCCGGGCGGTGCGACTCAGGATTCGTTCACCAGATTGGGGATGTAGGGACGGCAGGTCTTCTCACGGCTCCACCGCAGGAACGCTGTCCGCGAATCCTCCTCGAGGTGTTCGAACTCGATGCCGCAAACGCAGAGATGGCTGAGGTCGGCTTCCGCCCGCACCCAGCGCACCACCCCGGATCCCACAAGGCGTTGCAGTGGCCCGGCGGCGATTCTAACATCGAACGCGACTCGCTGTTCCGGGAAGGGGAGGGGGCTTCGTGCGCTCAGCGCCATGCCGCCGCGGCCCAGCGTCAACTGGCGATCGCGCTGTCCCGACTCCAGATCCGCAATACTCAGCGTGATTGGCTGCGCCTGTATTCTTTCGGCGGGCGCGGTCCAACGTTGCTCCGGATGCACTAGCAGCTCGTGAATGCGCTGCGAGAGATCCGACAGCCGGAACGGCTTGGCAAACAGCGCTTCCGCGCCAAGATGATAGGGCTCTTCCGGCGCGACGTCCGCGTAGGCCGAGATCAACACCACAATGGGCGCGTGCACGTTGCGCGTCTTGATCCGGTCCAGCAACTCATAGCCGTCCAGATGCGGCATGCGCAAGTCGGAGATCACCACATCCACCGGTTCCGATTCCAGAATTGCCATCGCGCGCTGCCCATCCAGCGCGGAAGTGACCCGGTGGCCCTTGGACGTGAATTCGAAAGACAGCATCTCGCACAAGTCGGGTTCGTCGTCCACGACGAGCAGGGAAAGAGGCGAAGAGAGCTGCATACGTCAATCCTCTTGATCGCGGGTCTGCGGCTGCTGTTTGGGCAAGCGCACGACAAAACGTGTCTGCGGGTGCCCGCTATCGAGATACAATTCCCCCTGATGGCTTTCCACGATGGCCTTCGAGATGCTCAGGCCGAGCCCTGTGCCCTTGCCCACGTCCTTCGTCGTGAAAAAAGGCTCGAGAATGCGTTCGCGAAGTTCCGCGGGGATACCCGGCCCGCTGTCCGAAACCGCCACTTCCACGAAATCGCCCAAGTCCGTGCAGCACACGCGCACCCAGGGAGCCTTCTGCCCTTCCACCGCGTCGTACGCGTTGCTGAGCAGATTCATCAGGACTTGGGACAACAACGTGGAGCGGCATTCGACTTCCGCGTCGCCGGCTTGGTGCTCGACTGTCAGGCGCACGCCGTGCGAATTGAAACGGCTGACGCACAGTTCAGTGACCTCGCTCACAAGATCTCGGATAGGCCTCGGCAGGAATGGATCGCTCGAACCGTCCCGGGAGAGATTGCGCAAGCCCCGGATAATGCGTTCGATGCGCGCCACGTTGCGCCGGATCTTCGAGGCCGTCAGCGAGATCTTCTCCGGCTCCATCTGCGGATTGA
>CAILVY010000036.1 GCA_903837785.1 Candidatus Hydrogenedentota bacterium | reverse complement strand
GGCGAAGGGCATCGCCTCCAGCGCGAAACGCGCGAGGTGCGACAGATCCCTGTCGTTCAGCAGCGCCGCAAGCGCCGGCACGCACTCGGCCGTGCCGGTCTGCCGCAGCGCGCGGCAGGCCGTCTGCTTGTCCAGCCAACTCGAGTTCCCCTTGAGCGTGTTAATAAGGTCTTCCTCGCCCGCGCGGGCCGGCAGGCTGCCGAAGAGGCCGAGGAACAACGCCGCCAGGCATGCGGCGGCCATATGCATTGTCTGCTTTCGAATCGTATTCACGGGTGTTGCCTTTCTCGTCCGATCCGCTCCAAACCCTTCCGTCCGTCGGCCATCGCGCTCTACAAATACCACGGCTCGCGATACGCGCGGGTACGCAGCCGGTTGGCCTCGTCGTCCCCGATGCACTCCTCCTTCTCCGGATTCCACTTCACGGGACGCCCAAGCCTCTTGCAGATATTGGCGACATGGCACACGGAAATCGACCGGTGCGCCACCTCGGCGTTCGAGACGGGCTGCTGCCGCGTCTTCACCGAATCCAGAAACGCCCGCACGTGATTGTCCGGAGGATACCCCCCGAGGAAACGGCGATCCTCCAGCAACGATTTCGGATGCACTTCCATGTCGCCCGAATCGCCGGTCTCCACCCAGCCTTCTTCGCCTTCAAATCGCACGGGACACGAACCGAAACGGAGGCCGGTCCGGATGACTAACTTCGTGCCGTTCGCGTATCGCCCAAAATACCGCTTGCCCTCCTGCCAGAACTCGACCGGACCCGTGTGGTCCGTGTCGTTCGCCCACTGGCACAAGTCCACGGTGTGGCTGCCCCATTCTGTGATGGAGGCGCCGCTGAAATCCCAGTGCGCGCTCCAGAAGCCACGCGTCGGATATGCCTTGTTATAGGGCCGCCATGGCGCCGGGCCCAGCCAGCGGTTCCAGTCAAACTCCTCGCGCGGCGGCTCCATCTCCGCCGGCAGTATCGTGTCATAGCCCTGCTGCAGCCCGCCGGCCTCCTCCGCGTGCACCTCCTTCAAGCGGCCCAGCTTCCCGCTCCGCGCCAACTGCACCGCGAAACGGAAATGGCTGATGCTCCGCCGCTGCGTCCCGCACTGGTAGATCCGGCCCAGGCGGCGCATCGTGTCCGACACGGCCCGCGATTCCGTGATCGCCACGCTCATCGGCTTCTCGCAGTACATGTCCTTCCCCGCGCGCGCGGCCATGATGGAGACGCCCGAGTGCCAGTTGTCGCCCGTCGCTATCAGCACCGCGTCGATGTCCGGCCGCGCCAGCAATTCCAGGAAATCGATGTAGGTTGCGCAGTCCTGGTTGCCGTAGCCTTGATCCACCTGCTGCTTGCCCATCTCGCGCCGGTCGCGGAACACGTCGCACACCGCCCGTACCTGAACGTCCGGCTGCGACGTGAACGCCTTCATCACGTCCCGGCCGCGCCCGCCCAGCCCAATCACCCCGACAGAAATCCGGCTGTTGGCCGCCGCGCGCTGCGTATCGCCCAGGGCGCTCGACGGGATGATCATCGGCGCGGCGATCAGCCCCGCGGCCGTCGTTGCGGCGCGCTGAATGAACTGCCGCCGCGTACATGCTTGTGTTTGCTTCCGTTGATTCATGATTGCGCCTCGACCCGCGTCACGCGGCATAGTGGGAACTCTGCTCACCCGAACTCCTCATGCAGGCTCAGCACGAGCACTGTCCCAAGAGAGTAACCGAATCCCAAACGAATTGCCACCCGCTCACCCCGCCCCGTAGCCGCCAAACTCCTGAACGGCGTCGAACATCGCCACGACATTCTCGACCGGCGTCTCCTCCAGGATCGTGTCATGGCTCGCCCCCGCTACGAAGCCGCCACCCGCCTTCATGACTTCCAGCACTTCGCGCGTCTTGTCGCGCACGGTTCCGGGCGTGCCTTCGATCAGCACGCGGTGCGAATCGATGCCCCCGTTGAAGAGGATCTTCCCGCCGAACTCCGCCTTAAGCCGGCGCAAGTCCATGCCCCGGCAACTGGACTGCACGGCATGAAGCCCGTCCAGCCCGGCCTCGATCAGGCTCGGGATCAACGGCGCGATGCCCCCGCAGCAATGCAGCATCACTTTGAGCCCGTAGCCGTGCCCCAACGCGATCAGCAGTTCGAGATGTGGCAGAATGAAGCGCCGAAACTGCCCCGCACTCAACAGCGGCCCCGTCTGGCTGCCGAAATCGTTGCCCAGGAAGAAGATATCGATAACGTCCCCGGCTGCTTCGAAGATCCGCCGGCTCGACGCGGCGTAATAATCCACGAGATGTCCCATGACCGCGTCGACGCGCTCGGGCGTCTCGAACATGGACACATAAAGATGCTCCATGCCCAGAAGGTCAATGGCATCGTGCCAGAAGGGCGACCAGTCGCCGCCGAGAATTGCATAGCGTCCATCATAGGCCTCCGCGGCCCCGCGGATGCCTGCCGGATCCGTCCAGGCGGGCTCGGGCCACGGATAGCCGTGGATGGTCTCCAACGTGGCCTCCGCCAGCGGGTGGCGCAGCGGCTGGCCGTAGCCCAGGCCATGCCGGTCCACGCCAAAGACGGTTCGATACGTGACGCCCTCGGGCAACGCTGCTTCCGGGCCGGTATAGCGCGCGTGGACACGCCGGAAGTCGTCGCCAAAGCGCGCCCGAAGCACCTCATCCTCGAGCCCGAGTTCGCGCTTGGCCTTCGCCCAGAACCCCTCCGAGGCCCCGCACCACGCGGGCACCCGATCCGGTTCGCGGTGTTCGAAGGCCGTCAGCACCCGTTCCCTGGAAGTCATGTTCCGCATTTCCTCGCGCCTGCAACCGGCCCGGCCTGCCCGGCACGTCGGCACTCGCCGGCCAGGTCCCTTATTTGAGCCGCGTTTCGAAGAACCGGATCAGTCCCGGCAAGTCGATCTCGTGCGCCCCGTCGTGGACCCTAAGTTCCGCGTTCTCCGGCGCGCCCAAATCGCGGTACGCGGGCAGCACTTCCTGCATCGCCTTTTGCGCCAGGGGCACCGTGAATTGGGTTACCGGCTCCTTCAGGCCGTTCTGGCATTGCAGCGGCCGCGGCGCGATCAGCGCATAGAGATCGGGGAAATCAACGAGTTCCCGCAGCCCGTCGAACTTCCAGCACATGCAGTGGTTCTTCTCCATCTGATCCATGTACGTGAGAAAGCCCGCGCTCACTGTTGCGGAAATCCGCTCGTCCATCGCGCCGAGCCACATCGACATTTCTCCGCCGAGCGAGAGGCCCGCGCAGCCGATGCGCTTCGGGTCCACGTCGGACTGGCCCTCCAGATAATCCACGCAACGGATGCAGTCCCACAGGCGCTCGCCCATCAACGTGCGCCCGCTCTCGTATACCTCATGCTGGCCGACGTCCGTCGAGATGACGATAAACCCCTGATTGACCAGCGCTTCGCCAAAACACTTGTAGATCGCCGCCTTCGGGTCGAAGGGTGTCCAGCGCGTCCCCTGATGCCCATGAAGGCAGACCACGGCGGGCAGGCGCCCCTCGATCTTCTCGGGTTTGGCGACCACCACGTGCATGAACCGCCCCGGGGTCGACCGCACGCGCAGTTCCTGCAACGTGTATCCGCTGAAGGTTTCCGTCTTCAGGACGCTGGCATCGAGCCCAATCTCTTTGTGCCTGGCCGCGAGATCGGCGAGTTGAAGCTGCTCCAGCAGTCGCATGCGCACGCTGTGCTGCCAGGCGCGCGCATCCGCGGCCATCCCCGGCTTGTACTGCATGCTGCGGCCGTCCGCAGATGCCGCCCAGCACAGCAAGGACATCAGAATGGAGACAACAATTCCGCGTTTGCCCATGGCACGACCCCTCCGCGTGACGCCTCGGGCCGCGTGTCCGAGGCTCAGCCCGTTGTAGCAGCTTTGGGCTTGGACTTGCAACCGCGGCAGCCGTCCCAGCAGAACGTGCACAGCTTCTCTTTAGGAAGGCCGATCGAATCCACCAGATCGCCCAGCTCCTGATACTGAAGCGTCGAGAGCGAGAGGCGCTGGCGGATGCGATCCACCATGGCCGCGTAGCGGTCCGATTTCGGGTCCGAATACTCGTCCAGATGCTTGTCCGACTGGCCTTCGAGTTCCTTGATTGCGCGCCGGCCCGCCAGGTCCAGTTCGGAACGGGACCGCGAAAAGTTCAGAAACTCGCACCCGAAGACCAACGGCGGACAGGCCGGGCGCATGTGCACTTCCAGCGCCCCCGCGTCGTACAGCCGTTGCACCGTGTCCTTGAGCTGGGTGCCCCGCACGATCGAGTCTTCGCAGAAGAGCAGGCGCTTGCCCGCGATCAGTTCCTGAATCGGAATCAGCTTCATGCGCGCGACCAGATCGCGCATCTCCTGGACCTGCGGCATGAAACTCCGCGGCCACGTCGGCGTGTACTTCGCGAAGGGGCGGCCGTACGGCACGCGCGCCGTGTTCGCATAGCCGATGGCGTGGCCCGTGCCCGAGTCGGGTATCCCCGCCACCAGATCCACCTTCGCCGTGTCTTTGCGCGCGAGCGCCGCGCCGCAGCGGTAGCGGGACGCTTCGACGTTGATCCCCTCGTAGCTCGACGCAGGGAACCCGTAATACACCCAAAGGAACGAGCAGATCTGAAGTTCATCCCCCGGCACCACCTTCTGCTCCACGCCCTCGGGCGTCAACAACACCACTTCACCCGGACCGAGATAGCGGTCCACTTCGTAGCCGAGATTGGGAAACGCCGTCGTCTCCATCGTCACCGCCCACGACCCCTGCTTCTTCCCGACGATGATCGGCGTGCGCCCCAGACGATCCCGTGCCGCATAGACCCCGTTGGCCGTCAGCAGCAGCACCGACATCGAGCCCTCTACCTGGCTCAAGGCGCTCTTCAGCCCCTCTTCGAAACTCGACTCCTGGTTGATCAGGGTCGCGAAAAGCTCCGTGGGATTCAGGCCGCCCCCGCTCATCTCCGAAAAGTGTGTCGTCCGCTTCTTGTACGCGTCCTTCATCAGCTTGTCCGCGTTCCGGATGACCCCCACGGTCACGATCGCGTATTCGCCCAAATGCGAACCGATGATCAGCGGTTGCGACTCGTTGTCGCTGATCACCCCGATCCCTTTCTCCCCGTGCATCGTCTGGATGTCATCCTCGAACTTCGAGCGGAACTGCGCATTCGTGATGTCGTGGATGCTCCGCGTGAAACCCGCGCCGTCCAGCAGCGCCATGCCCCCCCGGCAGGTCCCCAGGTGCGAGTGATAATCCGTGCCGTAAAACAGATCCAACACACAGTCATTTTTGGAGACGACACCAAAGAACCCGCCCATCCTGCTGCTCCTTTTACCGGCATGCCATTGCCGTTGGCCCAAGTTGATACACCCTTTGCCCAAAGGTGGTTGATGCAGGATAGCGGATGCCCGCGCCCGAGGCAAACCGGCAATTTTGCCGTATATGCTGGCATGTCACATCTCAGCGGACCGGAATGCACAACGGCGCCGCCGTGCCGAACAGCGTCAGCCGGGCAGCGCCATCACGAAGATCTGCGTGTAGCCGGCGCCTGCCGGGCCGTCGCCGGCGGGGATCGGCTTGCTATAGGCAATGCTCTTGCCGTCCGGGGCAATCACCAGATCCTGACGGCGCACGCCCTCGCCTTCGTCCGTAAGAAAGGCCGTCTTCCCAAAATTCGCCCCGGGCCGCACGTCCGTGACCGCGATCCCCCCATGGCTCACACACAGGATGCGGTCGCCCGAGGGATGCCAGCGCGGGCCGGAATCCGCGCCCTGCGCGAAATGCGTCGCCTGCATTGGACGCTTCGCCGGATCGGCGGCCTGATCCGAACCGTCCGAAGGAATGATGAACGCCTGCATCAGTCCGTCTTCGCCCTTCACGCAGTACGCGATGTGCATGCCGTCGAGTGAACCGCGCGCAATGCCCGTCACGTTGTTGTGCGTGAGCCGGCGGATGCGGATCCCCTTGGGCGGCGCGGGGAAGCGCGTGGCCGAACCGGAATCCGCGGTTGTGATATCCACGTCCGCCGGAATCTCCACCACAAAGAGCGAATCCTTGTAGCTGCCGTCCTCCTCGCGGATCGTGCCGACGAAGGCGCGCATCTGCCCGTTCCGCCCTACCCATGAGTCGCCCAGCGCCATCTCGAATTCTCCGGGCTTCGCCGTGCCCTTCGGCACGACCGGCACCAGGACCGCGAAATAATGCGTGGCGCCCGCGGGCGCCTTCGGATGCCGCTCCATGTACGCGATCGTGCGCTGATACTGCGGCAGCAGAAAATCGTCGTAGGTGAAACCCACGCGCGCGCCGTCCGCCGTGTACTCGTGGCGGTGCGTGCCGCCCCGATGCGCCCCCGGCAGCGTGTCACGCGACGTTTCGATGTCCCGCTTGTCCGGCCAGGAGATCGCGCCGCTGCCGTCCGCCGCCACTTCCGCGCCCGTCCGGTTGTTCTTCGCATACGGGCCGCGTTGCGCCACCTCCTCCGCGAGCGGGCCATGGATGAAAATCACCTTGTCCTCGACCGGCGAATACGACACCGCGCCCACCCCGGGGTACGGAACCTCGCCCACGAGCCCCGGCGTCGTCCGATACAGCACCGTTTCCTTGCCCGTCGCGATTTCGACCTTCTCGATCGTCGTGCAATGCCCGATCGGCGGCTCTTTCGTCCCGCGCGTGTCGTAACAGAGAAAGCGCCCGTCCTTCGAATAATTGTCGTTGTTATCGAGACAATGGTTCTTCGCGGAGAACGTGACTTGACGTTCCTGGGCACTCGCTGTAGTCATGAACAATCCACCTATCGTAAGCAGGCCAACATTCAAGAACACACACAGAGACTTCAAAGCGCATTTCCTCTTCACGTACGGATGATCCAAACGCTCCGGGACCACTTCCCGTCCGCATTCTCGCACGATGCGGGATCTGAAGCAATTCAGAGTTCCCACATATGGTTCAGCGGCCCATGTCCCGAGCCCAGCGGAAAACTGTGGAGGATAGCGCCGGTGAGATAGTCCTTGGCGTGCTGGACGGCGTCTTCGACCGCTTCGCCCTTGGCGAGGAAGCACGCGATGGCGGAGGAGTACGTGCAGCCGGTGCCATGCGTGTTCTTCGTGTCGATGCGCGGCGCGGCGTACCGCCGCATTTCGCGGCCATCAAAGAGATAATCGATGGCCTCGGGACCTTCCAGATGGCCGCCTTTCAGCAGCACGTAGCGCGGACCGAGCGCCCGAATCGTCTCCGCGGCGTCGCGAATGCTCTCCTCGGAATCGATGATCACCCCGGAGAGCACTTCCGCCTCCGGCACGTTGGGCGTGATCACATATGCGAGCGGGAGCAGGCGTTCAATGAGTGCCTGCTGGGCATCGCGCCGGAGCAGCGCATCGCCGCTCTTGGCCACCATCACCGGATCGACCACAAGCTTCTCCACCGGGAATTCCTGGAGCGCCTGTGATACGGCCGCAATGATCTCCGCGCTCGAAAGCATGCCCGTCTTCGCCGCATCGGCCCCGATATCCTCGAGCACCGCCCCAATCTGATTGCCCACCTCGCGCGGCGACACGTCGTAAATGCCGAAGACGCCCGTCGTATTCTGCGATGTGACCGACGTGATCGCCGCCATGCCGTAGCAGCCGAGCGCCGTCATCGTCTTGAGGTCCGCTTCAATCCCGGCCCCGCCCCCCGAATCGCTCCCGGCAATCGTCAGCACGCGTGGAACTTGAATCGAATCAGTCATACGCCAGCACTCCCGCAACGCAGGCGGTCATAAAAGTGGAAAGGGTGCCGCCCACAAAGGCCCGCATGCTGAGTTGGGCGACCTCGCTCCGGCGTTCCGGCGCCAGCGCGCAGATGCCGCCAATCATGATGCCGATGCTGCCCGGATTCGCAAACCCGCAGAGCGCATACGTGGCAACCGTCACCGAGCGCTTGCTCAGCGCGTGGTCCGCGATGAGCGGCTGCAGATGTTCATACGCCATGAACTCGTTGAACACCGACTTCGTGGCGAGCAGCTCCGCGACCTTCGGCACATCGTGCCACGACACGCCCATCGCCAGCGCTAAGGGGCGGAACAACCATCCCAGAATCCCGGTGAGCGTGCCTCCGGTGAGGCTCCCCACCGTCAGGTCGAGCAGGTGAATCAGCCCGACAAACACAATCAGGAGCGCGGCAACGTTGAGCGCCATCTGCAGCCCGAGCGACGCGCCCTGCGCGGCCGCGTCGAACACGTTGTGGCTCCCCACCGGGATCTGCACCCGAAGCTTTCCCGAAGTCAGCGGTTCGCCCGTCTCCGGAACCAGCAGTTTCGCCACGGCCAGCCCCGCCGGCGCGCTCATGAGCGACGCCGCAAGCAGATGCCCCGGCTCCGCGCCAAATCCCGCATAAATCACCATCACGCTCGCAGCGATGGATCCGAGGAAGGTCACCATGACCGTGAACAGCTCGGATCGCGTCATCGTCTTGATGTACCCGCTCACCGAACTCATGGATTCGATGCCCATGAAGATCTGCAGCGCCGCACTGAACGTCTCCGCGCCCGAGGTCTTCATCGTCCGGCGCATAATCCACGCAATCCCGTGGACCACCGCCTGGATTACCCGCAGATGCTGAAGAATCGCCGCCATGGCCGACACGAAGATGATGACCGGAAGCGCCTTGAACGCCAGCAACGCGCTGAACGTGAACGGCTCCACCGGCGCGAAACGGAGGTCCGGCCCGAGCACCATCGCGCGATCAAGCTGGAACAACGAGGCCGCGCTACCAAACACAAAACGCGCACCTTCCTCGCTGCACGCCGTCAACACGTCAAAGCACGCCTTCACCCCCTCGAAGAACACCCGGCCGGCGCTGCTGCGCAGCACAATCAGTCCCAGGACAAATTGGAGCGTCACCCCCCAGACGACGATGCGCCAGGCCACGCGTCTGCGGTTTTCCGACAGAACCCACGCCACCCCCAGCATGAAAAGCAGGCCCCCCAGGCTCACCAGCCGCAAAGTCATCGGATGATCCATGGAAAAGCACTCCTGAACGTCTGGCCTTGATTCCCGCTCCCGACCCCGGGAGTGTAGTGGATTCCCGGGCGCTGGGGCAAACCGCCCCCCAGAGCCAACCGACCACCCTTCTCCCGCCCGGGAGTCCAAGTTGCGCAGCAGCGCAGCCGTCCGCTGCAAAAGGACTTTACAACACGCTCAAGAGCTCCTATCAAGGAAAATCACCGATTTCCATGTTAAGCCAATATATGGTATTTTTATCGACTGAATTGGCGATTCAATCACAATATGTTGTATTGAATTCAAGATAAGATCCGCGGAAGACGGCGCCCTTCCCGAGACAGCAATCCGCGATGCACCGGGGGGATTGGGCCGCCTTCTCAGGTGGTTCTGGACGGGGTCCAGGAGCGTCGTTCTCACGATATTTCTTGGGGCTTTCGAGCTTGCTCAGCGTGAGTTTCCCTCCGATGAACCGAAAGCGCGACAGAACGTGGGGGAGTCCATATAAAACACAATATATAGTATATTTTCTCTTGACGTGCCACCATATATTGACAACAAGATTTCCTCTTGTGTGTGTGAAAACTGCTAATTAAGTCCGGCTACCCACCCAAAAAAAAGCGCTGGACAAAAGGGGGATCGCTTCCTATAATGCGTTCCTCTTGAGCGGGGTTTTCCCGGCCTCCGGGACCCTGCGGGGTGGTAGAAAGTTTCAGCGCACCTGCCCAATTTACCCCATATATAAGAACAGGGTAAGTCTGTCCCCCAAGGGGTAGTAGGTTGCGTTGCCAATAGAAGAATTGAGGATTTGACGTGAAATTCGTTCAACCCAAGGTCTTTCTGATTGGGGAGACCCGGGTGGTCAAAGAAGGCGTAGAGGCCTACCTTGAACACCTGGGGGCGCCCGGTTGGAGCACCGATGCCCCGAGTGACGGCGAAGCCGTCAGCGAGGTGATGGGTCGCCTGTGTTACCGTTCTTTCGAGCCGGGTCTGAACCCCAATGTCACCCGTGTCCGCCAGGGCAACGCCGCCTATATCGAGAATATCATCCGGGTGGGGCACGGCAGCGTGCTTGAACATCCCGTCCTGAATTTCATTTTCGCGGACGTCAGCCGTGTGGTGACGCACGAACTCGTCCGTCACCGGGCGGGCACGGCCGTGTCGCAGGAATCCTTGCGCTTCGTGCGCCTGGATGCCCTGTCCGCCTATGTGCCGACCCAGATCCGCGAGAACGAGCAGGGCATGGAGATCTTCGTGCGGACCCTTGAACAGTTGGAGACGCTCCAGCGCGAACTGGCCACGCTCTACGGCATCGATGAGGCCGGCTCCTTCGATACGAAGAAGAAACTGACTTCGGCCTTTCGCCGCGTCGCGCCGATCGGCCTGGCGACCACCATCGGCTGGTCCTGCAATTTCCGGACCCTGCGGCACGTGATCGAATTGCGCACGGACCCGCACGCCGAAGAGGAAATCCGCTATCTGTTCGGCGAGGTGTTCCGCATCGTGCGCGAGCGCTATCCGAACGTTTTCGCGGATTATGAAGTTGAAACAGTAGATAACCTGCCGTGGGTGAAGACTTCCCACGGCAAGGTGTGACTTTATTGCGGTTGGGAAGCGGAAGAAGACGCAGTATACGAGGGAGGCAAGAACATGTTTACGGTACGGGAACGCTTTCATCTGGCGGACAAGTTCCTGGCTGAGTTCAAGGGGAAACAGCCGGACTGGGGTCCCCTGGGCTACATCACTTTCAAGCGCACGTACGCCCGGCCGGTGTCCGGCGACGAACCCCGCACCGAGGAATACTGGGAATCCGTCAAGCGGGTGGTGGAAGGCTGCTATACCATTCAGTTGAACCACTGCCTCAGCCTGAAGCTGCCTTGGAATCCGCACAAGGCGCAGAAGTCTGCGCAGGAAATGTTCCGGCTCATGTGGGCCTTCAAATTCCTCCCCCCGGGCCGCGGCCTGTGGATGATGGGCACCGACTACATTTATAAGCGCGGCTCCGCCGCCCTCAACAACTGCGCCTTCGTGTCCACCGAGGAAATCGACACCGATTTCGCCGAGCCCTTCTGCTTCCTCATGGACTTGTCGATGCTCGGCGTCGGCGTGGCCTTTGACACGAAGGGCGCCGGCAAAGTCACGATCCAGGAGCCGCAGATCGGCGAATACACCCACGTCGTCGAAGACTCCAAAGAAGGCTGGTGCGACCTCGTCCGCGCCGTGCTCAACGCTTACGTGGGCCGCGGCAAGCGCCCCGCGCACATCGACTACTCGAAGATCCGGCCCATGGGCTCGCCCATCACGACTTTCGGCGGCATTGCGCCGGGGCCCGGCCCGCTGATCGAGTGCATCGAAAACGTAACGAAGATTCTGGCCCAGCGTGCCGGCCACCAGATTAGTTCCACCGACATCACCGACCTGATGAACGTGATCGGGAAATGCGTCGTGTCCGGCGGCGTCCGGCGCACGGCCGAACTCGCGCTCGGCAATCCGGACGACACCGAGTACCTGCAACTCAAAGATCCGAAACTGCACGCGGACAAGCTCACGGCGTGGCGCTGGGCCTCGAACAACAGCGTCAGCGCCTACGAAGGCATGGATTACGGCATTGTCGGCACGCAGACTGCCAAGAACGGCGAACCGGGCTACTTCTGGCAGGAGAACGCGCGGGCCTACGGCCGCCTGAAAGACGGCGCGACCTGGGTCGATGCGAAAGTCTCCGGCACGAACCCCTGCGCCGAGCAGAGCCTCGAATCCTACGAGATCTGCAACCTGGTCGAGACTTTCCCCTCCCGGCACGAGTCCCTGGACGAATACAAGCGCACGCTGAAGTTCGCCTATCTCTATGCCAAGACCGTCACGCTGATCCCCACGCACAACGAGCGCACGAACGCCATCATGCTGCGCAACCGCCGCATCGGCCTCTCGCAGTCCGGCATTGTCGAGAGCTTCCAGCTCCACGGCCGCCGCGAGCATTTCCGCTGGTGCGACGAGGGCTATCACTACGTCTGCAAGCTGGACAAGATCTACTCGCAGTGGCTTTGTGTCCCCGAAAGCATCAAGAAGACCAGCGTGAAGCCGAGCGGAACTGTCTCGCTCCTGCCCGGCGTCACCCCGGGCATCCATTACCCGCACTCGAAGTATTACTTCCGCACGATCCGCATCGACAAGACGAGCCCCCTCATCGAGCCGATCCGCCGCGCGGGCTACCGCATCGAGGAATCGGTCTACGGCGACAACACCTGGGTCGTGTACTTCCCCGTCCAGGAGAAGTTCTTCGAGCGTTCCAAGAGCCAGATCTCCGTGTGGGAACAGGTCGAGAATGTCGCCCAGATGCAGTATTACTGGGCGGACAACCAGGTGAGCGCGACGATCACGTTCCAGCCCAGCGAAGCCAAGGACATCCCGTTCATCCTGGAGTTGTACGAAACGCGCTTGAAGTCGATCAGCTTCCTCCCGCTCAAAGAACACAACTATCCCCAGGCCCCGTATCAGGAAATCACCCGCGAGGCCTTCGAGCTGGGCATCGCCAAACTGAAAGTGCTCGATTTCAGCATGGTGAACACCGACGAAGCGCAGGACCTCTTCTGCGACGGCGACCGCTGCGAAATCAACATCGCGCCCAAATTGCCGGAACAGCAGGAAGTCGACTTCCCCGAGCAACGGCCCGAAGAAACCCACGCGCCCAAGCGCGAAGAGATCGGCGTCGGCGCGTAAAACCACACTCAGCAGCATGCCGCGGGACGCGAGCAATCGCGTCCCGCTCCGTTTTTGGACGCGCCGCCGCGGGCGGCTACCGCCGGGCGATTTCGCTCAAGGCGAGATCGAGCTCGACCGCGATGGCGCTGCGCGTGTACGGCTTCTGAAGGAAATGCCGGATGCCGAGCGACTTCCGCACTTCGTTGCTGGAGGATTCATTGAGGCCGCTGGTCATGACGATGGGCATGCCGGGCCTCACCTGCAGGAGTTCCGTGACGAATTGGATACCCGTCATCTTGGGCATCGTGTGGTCCGTGACGACCGCGTCGAATTGCCTCGGGGCGTTCTGGAAGGCTTCGAGGGCTTCCGGGGCCGTCGAAAACGGCGTCACGCGGTAGCCGAGCGAGTGCAGCATGGCTTCAGCCATCGAGAGTACGATGGGCTCATCGTCCAACAGCAGCACATGCTTTCCCCGGCCCTCGGGAATCCGCGTTTCCTGAACCACTTCAGGAGCGGGTTCGGCCGCGTGCCGCGGGAGGTATAGATTGAATGTGGTGCCCTTGCCCAATTCGCTGTACACGCCGATGTGCCCACCCATGTTCATCACGATGCCGTGCACAATCGACAGGCCCAGGCCGGTGCCCTTGCCCTGGCCCTTTGTCGTGAAGAACGGTTCGAAGATCCGTTCCTGCACTTCCGCGTCCATGCCTTTTCCCGTGTCGCTGACCGAAAGCAGGACATAGTCGCCTTCGTGGAGACTGGGGTGGGTGGCCGCCAGATCGGCCTGCACCAGGATGCGGCGCAGCCCAATCGACAAGGTCCCGCCCTCCGATTCCATCGCGTGATAGGCGTTCGTGCAGAGATTCATGATCACCTGGTGGATCTGCGTGGGATCCCCAAACACCATGCCCGAAGCGGCGTCCAGATCCTGGACAAACTCGATGGTCGATGGGATCGAGGCGCGCAGCAGCTTCAGTGCTTCCTTCACAAGCAAGCGGAGTTCGAGGGGTTTCGGATGCGTCTCCGCCTTCCGGCTGAACGTCAGGATCTGCGAAACCAGTTCGCGCGCCTGCATGCCCGCCGTCATCACCTGTTCCATGTGACGCCGAATTTCGCTCTCCGGCGTAAGCCGGTCCCGAACCATTTCGCCGTAACCCAGAATCACCGCGAGGAGATTGTTGAAGTCATGGGCAATCCCGCCGGCGAGCGTGCCGATCGCCTCCAGCTTCTGCGACTGGCGCAATTGCGATTCCAGGGCTTCTTCCCGCGTGACATCCCGCGAAACGGACACGACGCTTACGATGGACCCGGCCTCGTCCCGCACCGGAGAGTTCGTGACCTCCGCGCGGTAGCTTGTTCCATCCTTGCGCCGGGTCATGACCCGGCCTTCCCACACATCGCCCCGCATGAGCGTTCCCCACATGTCGGCATAGAAGGCGTCATCGTGATGGCTGTCCGCCAGAATCGACACCGGCTTGCCCACTATCTCGTCCCGCCGGTGTCCGGTGACCCGCTCAAAGGACGGATTCGCGTATTGAATGGTTTGTTTCAGGTCGATGATGAAAATGATCTCAGCCGCGTGCTCGATGGCCATGATCAGGCGCGCGCGTTCCTCCTCCCGCTGCTTCTGTTCCGTGATGTCCTGCACCATGGACAAGAAACCCACCATCGCGCCGTTCGCCTGGATCGGCGTGTTCGTCCATTCACACACAATGGCGCGGCCGTCCTTTGTAAGGTTGTTGTTGATGCTGTGCGCACCGGCCCCGCCCTCAGGCGCCTGCGATGCAGCCAGGCCCATCTCCAGCGATCCATCCTTGGGCACGATAAACCCGAAGGGGCCCCGGCCAATCGCTTCTGCGGCGCTGAAGCCGAAGATCCGTTCCGCAGCCGGATTCCAGGAGAGCACCCGCGCGTCCGGGCTCCAGAGTATGCACCCGGTTGGCATGCGATCGAACTGAAGTTGAAGGCGCGCCTCGCTGCGCTTCAGCGCGTCTTCCGCGTGCTTCTGCTGCGATACGTCCATCAGAACCGTCCGGCTCATCACAAAGGCCCCCGAGGCGTCCGTCACGGCGGTGGCATTTAACGTGACGGGCATGAGTCGTCCGCTCTTGCACACGATCTGGAGCTCGATGTTCTGAATGCAGCCCTGTTTCTTGAATATCGGGAATTCCTGCTCGAACGTCGCCACTCCGTCCGGCGTGAGCAGGTCCGTGAAGTGCATCCGGCCGGCCACTTCCTCCCGCGTGTATCCCAGCCACGAGAGTTCCGTGTCGTTTATCTGGACGATCAGGCCGTCCTTGTCGAGCGAGTGATAGCCGCACGGCGCATGATTGTAGAGGTCCTGAATCTCCAGGGCGGCCCGGGCGCGCTCCTCTTCCGCCCGGTTGCGTGTGGTGGCATCGATGCTCAACAGCGCCACCCGCGTCACCTTGCCTGGCTCGTCAAACACGGGACTGAGCAAGTTGTCCAGATAGTGGTCCTGCTCGATGTCGTCAAAACGCACGCATTGTCCCGTCTGGCTCACCCGCTCGACGAGCGTTCGAAAGGCCTTGGCGTTGAGCGGGGGAAGCATATCGTAAATGCGCGTCCCCAGAAGGGTCCCCGTATCCTTCCCGGCGCGGAGACCGAAGGTCTGGTTGGCCTCCAGAACCGTGCCCGACATGTCCATCAGAACGAACGACTCGGGCGTGGCATCCAGCAGCGTGCGCAACGCGGCTTCGCTCTGGCACAACGCCTGCTCCGCATGCTTCCTGGCCGTAATGTCGACCACGCCCACAATCGCGCCGGTCCGCTTACCCGCTTCGTTCACGAGCTGCCCCATCGTCAACGTCGCGAAAATGCGCGACCCGTCCTTGCGAATGAACTCGAGATCCCGTTCGATATGTTCCTTATGACCCTCGCGCGCAAGCTCGTCGCGGAAATGCTCGGCGCTCTGCTCGTCCATGAAGGAGAATATGGGCTCTTCCAGCAATTCGTCGGCACTGTATCCCAGCATGCCAGAGAGATGTGCGTTCACGAATACCGTCTGCCCGTCGCGTTCGATCACCCAGATGCCTTCCTGAAGGGTTTCGAGGAGCTGCCGGTATTTTCGTTCGCTTCGCTGCAGGTCCTCCGCCTTCGACGCCAGCCGCTCCGCCATCACGTCGAACTTGTTGGACAGCAGAGCGATCTCGTCGTAGCCATGCCCCCCCGTGCGCGCGGACAGATTCCCCGCCCCCACCTGGTTCATCGTCGCCACAAGCCGTTCCACCCGGCGCGTGACCAGGAGATGCAGCACGAATCCCAGGACAAGGGCCAGGAGGACGAAGATGAGGCCAAAGCGGCCTGCATCGGCAAAGGCGTGGTTCCGGCCTTTGGCGAGGAGGCGCGAAAGATCGTATTCCGTGTAGAGCACTCCCAAGCGCGTGGGGCGGATCTCGCCTTCCGGCGTGCCTAAGATGATCGCTGCATAGCCGCAGATCCGTATCGGGTCCTCCTGCGTGACGATGCGCATTCCCTCCTCCAAACGGACCTGCTCTGCAATCGCGTTGTCATAGTGCGTGATCAAGGCCGCCGCTTCGCCCTGCCAGCCCCGCCGTTGCGCCGCAAGCACCTGATGGCGCTCGTCCGTAAGCAAGAGCGCCATCGTGTCGAAATTCAGCGCCGAGGAGCATATGCGCCGGCGCGCTTCCAGAAGGTTGTTCTGAAGCAACTCGAACTCAAGGTCATCCCGTAATTGCACCGTCAACGACAGCGCGGTCTCCCGTCCGGTCTGCAGGACGTCCCGCCGCGATTCCCGAAGGTCATTCAAGATCGAGTACACAACCACCGGCGCAGAGAAGAGCACCAGGATGGCCGGAATGATCATTCGCAGACGGAAGGTTTGCAGAATCATGAAGCGCCTCCTTGCGCGGCACGCGGCCCATCGAGGAGCAGCCCCGCATCGACTGGCCGTGACAATAACCGCGTATCGAGCATCACGTCCGCCAGCTGGCGCGCAGCCAGCAGCAACGGCCCGTCGGGAGCGCTCAGCAGCCGCTCGCTTTCCTCACGATCTACAACGACAAGACCCTTCAGGCACTCTTCGAATTGGTCCTTTGGAAACTTTTGGCGGCGACATACGCGTTCTATCGCGTCTGCCGGATTCCTGTGCAGGTGATCCAGCGCCGCAAACCAGGCACTGCAAAGCGCGTTCACCAGCTCTTGATGCTCCTGCATGGCATGAGAACTGGCCACGAGCACGTCGAAGATCTGCTCCGGGATCGTGCTGCTGTCAAACAGCAGGCAAGCCCCTTGCGACAGGAGTTGGCTCCGCACAGGCTCGAAAGTGATCACCGCGTCCACCTGGCCGCGCTGAAAGGCACGTGCGTGCAAATCCACCGTCAAGGGAACGACCTGGACGTCGGCGGGGCGGAGTCCGGCCATGCCCAGTGCGCGGCTGAACATATATGCACCGACCGCGGAGTTCTCCACGGCAACTCGTTTGCCGCGCAGCTCCGCCATCGTTTCGATCTCCGGTTGCGCCACGACCGCGTCGCCGCCATTCGAAACATCCAGGACCGCCAGGACTTGCGGATGGATGCCATCCTGAAGCAGTGACAGCGCCTCGTCCAGCGTCAATGCGGCCACCTCAATCCGGCGATCGCGGAACGCGACGAGCACATCGGAGGAAGAGGGCATCTCGTTCACGCGGATACGGCCGTCGCTGAAATAACCGAGGTTCTCCGCAAGAAAGAGCGGTTGATATCCCGGCCAGCAGTCGTTCGCCCCAACATTCAGGGGATCGGCTGCTTCGCGCAGGCACCCCGCCAGGCTCAGGAACGCCAACAAGGCAAAGAGACTTGCCTTCCTCCGCCCGCGCACCGCTGGAAAAGGCATTCCCATCACTCCCTTCCTTCACCCGGATGCTCGACGCCGTCGCCGTGGAACGTGCAACGGGACGCAATACGCCACCTCAAGGACGCTCTGCTTTTCGGGGACCCGGCTACCCTGCGGGCAGGACACTTCCGCCTTCACCTCAAAAGCCGAATGCCCAGTTCCTCTTATCGACACCTCATGTTAAAAAACAAGACGCGCAGGTGGCTTATTCCGATGAGGAAGCGCATGGACGCCATGCGCTGCGGGAGCCCCGCTCAGGAAAGGGTTTCGGAGGAAAAGGAATTACTCCGGCGCCAAGGCCTGGGACAGCAGCTCCGCCATGTGAAGCGGCGCCGCGCTGCTCAAGTGGAGCAATTGATGACGGCAACTTGTCCCCGACGCCACCAGATGCGTCCCCGGGGCCAGCCCGTTCACCTTCTCAATGAGCGCCTCAGCCACCTTCAACGAGAGATCATACTTGCTGTCCAGTGCGCCGAATGCTCCGGCCATCCCGCAACAGCCCGTGTCCAGGAGTGTCACGGTGTTGTTGGGAATCCGCGCCGCCAGGCGAGGCATGAAACCCACATCGAGCAGCGACTTCGCATGGCAATGCGCGTGAATGGCCGTCGCGCGCACGCCCTCCCGGAATCGCAGTGCATCCGGCTCCCGGGCAAGCAGTTCATCCATGAATTGCTCGAAGAGGTACACCCGCGGCGCCAGGGTTTCGGCGCCCGCAATCTTCAGTTCGCGGTAGTCCTCCTTGAACATCGAGTAGCAGGACGCTTCGAGGAAAACGATGGGATCGCTGTTGTCCTTGAGCAAGGCGAGATTCTGTTCGCCAAAACGCCGCGCCAGATCGAGCCGCCCCTGGCTGAATGCGGGACGCCCGCAGCACGCACGGCCCTTCAACAGCCGCACTTCAAACCCGGCCGCCTCCAGGACGCGCACCGCGGCCTGGCCAATCTTCGGCTCGTTGTACCGCACGAAACAGTCGTCCCAGAGAATCACCCGGCCGCGCGCGGGATTCGGCTTCCCGTTCTTCCGACGCGCAAACCACCAGTCAAAGCGCTCGGCCGCATACGGGGGAAGCGGGCGGCGCGCCGAGAGTCCCGTCGTCCGCTCCATGAGCTTGCGGACCCACCGCCACGTCATCGAGGCATTGGCCAGTCGCGGCGTGAATGAGGCCAGCGCCCCGATCACATCCACCCGGCTGATGACCCGTGCGCTCAGGGGAACCCCGTGCGTCCGCAATCGGGCATAGAGCAGTTCGGACTTGATGAGCGCCATGTTCACGTTCGACGGGCACTCCGACGTGCAGGCCTTGCACGCCAGGCAATTTCTGATCGCCGCATCAAGCTCCGGCGTGAGCAACGGATCGGCTCCCGTCTCCAGCCGGTGCTCGAGCACCGCGCGGATCGTGTTCGCGCGCCCCCGCGTGGACATGATCTCGTCGCCGGTCGCGGCAAACGTCGGGCACATCGTCGGGCCGTCTTTCCGGCAGCCGCCGCAGCCGTTGCATTGCTCGAGGTTGCCCACGAACGAATGATCTTTTGCGGCGAACTCCAGCGCCGGCTCGAAGGGGAGCATAATTTTCGCGCCCGCGCCCTGCCGCAGATCCTTGTCGAAGCGATATGTCCCGTCGTCGAAGATCTTCGAGGGATTCATGACGTTGCGCGGATCGAAGATGGCCTTGATTCGCCGCATCACCTCGAGCAGTTCCGGCCCCACCTGTTCCGCCATGAACTCCGTGTGCGAGATGCCCACCCCGTGCTCGGCCGTGAACGATCCTTTGAATTCCCGCACGAGCGCCGAGACGCCCTCGCCCACCGCGCGGAACTTGGCAATGTCCTCGGCCTTGTGCAGGTCGATGACGGGCCGCACGTGCAGCAGTCCCGACGCCGCATGCCCGTAGAACGACGCCTCCAGGCCGAGCGGCGCCATCAGCGCGCGCAGCCCCTGCACGTAATCCGGCAGCCGATCCGGCGGCACGGCCGCATCCTCGATGCCGGCCGTTGGCTTGGCCGAGCCGGGACACCCCGTGAGCAGCGACAGACCCGCCTTGCGCAGGTTCCAGACGATGGCCATCTCGGCGCCGTTCTTGCACACGTGCTTGCGCACGCCGAGCTTGCGCTGCGACAACGCCGCCAGCTTCTCCGCCACGTCGCCATAGAACTCCACGATCAGGATGGACTTGCAGGGATGCGTGTCCAGCTCCAGCAGGTCGCGGGCGCGCTGAAAGTGCAGTTGTCCCCGGGTCTGGTTGAAGAGGACGTCGTCGATGTGCTCGATTGCCGCGGGCTGCAGATCCAGGAGCTCGACTGTGGCCTGCATGGCCTCATCCACGGAATCGAAGAAGAGCAGGCCGACGCCTTTCTCCCGCACCAGCGGCACCAGGTTCAATTCGGCCGAGAATATCCCCGCCAGCGTGCCTTCGCTGCCGCCGATGAGCTTGCTCAGGTCGCGCGAGGCGTTCAAGTACCGCTCCAATCCATAGCCCGGCCACCGCTTCGGAATCCGGCTGTGGAAGCGCTCCCGAATCTCCGCCGCGTGGTCGTTCAACAGATGCTCGATCTCGTCCGCGCGCTCGATCAGCCCCGGCTTGCCCTCGCCCAACTCCACGATGCGTCCATCTGCCAGGACCGCCTCGATCGAACGCACATGATCGATCGTCGTGCCGTAAATCGGCGCGCGGGCGCCCGAGGAATTGTTGGCGATCATGCCGCCCAGCGTAGCCCGCGAACTCGTCGCCACGTCCGGGCCAAAGGCCAGGCCCAGCGGCTGCAGAAACGCGTTCAGTTGATCCAGCACCACCCCCGCGCCCACACGCACGGTCCGCGCTTCCACGTTCAGCCCGGAAATGCCCCGGTTGTGCCGCGCGAAATCCACCACGAGGCCCTTGCCGATCGCCCCGCCGCAGAGGCCCGTCCCCGCGCCCCGCGACACAATCGGAACCCCCAGCGCGCCCGCGCACTGCAGGACGGACGCCGCCTCTTGCGCGCTGTGCGGAAACGCGACCGCGTCAGGCTTCACCTGATGAATCGAGGCGTCCGTGGCGTAGAGCACCCGCGTCAGGGCATCCGAGCGAATCTCGCACTTCGCGTCGCGGCACAGCTGTTTGATGCTTTCTTCCATGCTTGGCGTCTTTCTCTTCACGCAATATTCGGAGGCAGCCGAAAATGCACGTCCTCGGGAATCAACTCCCGCTCCTCCACGTCGCACGGCTCGATGCTGTTCAGATAGGCCAGGACCCCCTGCACATGCTTCTCCGGCACCGAGGCCCCGGACGTCAGCAGAACGCAGCGCACGCCTTCGAACCATTCGCGCCGGATGGAGCGCGAATCCAGGATGAGATGGGCGGGCTTCCCCGTGGCCCGGGCCACCTCGGCGAGCCGCGTCGAATTCGCGCTCTCGGGATCCCCGACCACCAGCACCAAATCCACCTCCGGCGTGAACGCCTTCACGGCGGCCTGGCGGTTGGAGGTCGCGTAACAAATGTCGGCCTTGTGCGGCCCCTGTATCTGCGGGAAGCGCGCCTTCAGCGCCTCGACTATCTCGCTGCAGTCTTCCACGCTCAGCGTCGTCTGCGTGATGTAGGCCAGGCGCTCCGGATTCTCCACCCGGAGCCGAGCCACATCCTCCTTGCGCTGGATCAGCTTGATGTGCGCCGGCGCCCAGCCCATCGTCCCCACGGTCTCATCATGGCCCACTTCGCCAATCAGGATGATCGTGTAGTCTTTTCCGGCAAAACGCCGCGCCTCATGGTGCACCTTCTCCACCAGGGGACACGTGGCGTCGATCACATCCAGCGAAAGCTCCTTCGCCTGTTCCCAACGGCTCGGACCCACGCCGTGCGCGCTGAACAGCAAATGCGCCCCCGTCGGCACTTCGTCCAGGCTCTGTACGAAAATGGCCCCCTTCTCCCGCAATTCGTTTACCACATGCGCATTGTGCACAATGTGATGCAACACGTACACCGGCGGGCCATACCGCTCCAGCGCCGTTTCGACGCATTTGATGGCACGTTCCACCCCCGCGCAGAATCCCCGCGGCTTTGCCACGATCAGGTGCATGGTTCTTGTCCTCTGTTGGCTCGCTAAAAACGCGGTGATTGTACCTGCAACCGCCGACAAAAGGGAAACACGGCCCCCGGCCAGTCTCTTTCAGGCCGCCTTTCCGCCGCCCTTAGCACCGTGTTCACAGCTCAGAAATACCGCTAACACCGCACGAATTACAGGCAATCCTGTATTTAGTACTTTACAGAAAGCCCATTCCCGCGTAGTTTTGACAATTTCGCGGTCTCCGGGTAAAATACTGATTGAGAGGGGCTGCCTCACCAGTGGGCTGCAATATACCATACCAGGCAGCGATTGAGTTGGAAGATCTGTATGTGTTTCAAAAGGAGGAAACCTATGTCGTCCTATACTTGGCGGGGAGTAGCCACGTTGTCGCTGCTCCTCTCGGCGTCCGTGCTGCTCACAGGATGTCCCCAGCCTCCAGGCTCCGGCGAAGCGACGTGTGTGAGCGCCAACGCGCTGGATTTTGGAGAATCCGTCACTGAGTTAACCTTTGACATCTGGAACTGCGGCACCCAATGGCCGATCACCATCCTCCAGTGGGAGATCTCGCCGCAGCAGGCATGGCTGACGGCGTCGCCTACCCAAGGGCAAAGCGGCAGCCTCCTCTTTGGCCGGCAGACCATCACCGTCACCATCAACCGTTCGCTCCTGGCCCCCGGCGTGAATACCGGAACCATTCTCGCCGGCAAGGAAGACCCCTATGGCGGCATTGAGGTGATTGTCGTCACCGCAACGGCGCCCGGCGGCGAAGGCGAGGGTGAGGGCGAAGGCGAGGGTGAAGGCGAGGGCGAGGGCGAAGGTGAAGGCGAGGGCGAGGGCGAAGGCGAAATCACCTGTCCCGTGGCCTGTGAAACCGCCTGTTCGAGCAGCGGGATCCTCGCGGGAATGGCGGACGCCCTGATCGACGCTTACACGAACACACCGCTCGGCTTTGACCCGAATACGCAAGATGCGGACGCGAACGGGATCGTGGATTTGGCCCATGCCCAGTTGCTGGACCTGATCCTCGCCAATCCGGCCGTAAGCGCCCATTGCTGCGTACTGGCCGCATGGCAAACCAACGCCGCCATCGTCGACAGCGCGCTCAATGAGGTCGATCCTCAGGTCTTCACCGTGGTGCAAGGCGGCCGCGCATCGCTTCAGGCCCTGTTCACCGGCCTCGCCACCCTCGGAGATCCGCTCACGAACGACGTGATCGCGCTCCTCATGAACTTCGTCGGCATCAATTTCGACCTCAAGGTATTCGATCAGACGGCCGGCATGTATCTCGCCAGTTTCGGCGACGCGGATGTGGACGGCGTCTGCAACCTGCGTGAATACCAGGCTTTCGTTCATGCACCCGAGGATTTCCTGAACTTCATCTTGGCGGCCATCGATCCCGCGATTGCCCTGAACGCCGGACTCTGCGGCTGGCCGTGCTATGTTGCGGGCGAGGGCGAAGGTGAAGGCGAGGGCGAAGGCGAGGGCGAGGGTGAAGGTGAAGGCGAGGGTGAAGGTGAAGGCGAGGGTGAAGGGGAAGGCGAAGGTGAAGGTGAAGGGGAAGGCGAGGGTGAAGGCGAAGGCGAGGGTGAAGGCGAAGGCGAGGGTGAAGGCGAAGGCGAAGGCGAGGGAGAAGGCGAACCCGGACCGAACTACCACTCAGCCGACTACAATCCCTCCGACTGGCGCATTGACATCAGTGAACTGCTGCGCGTCATCCAGTTCTTCAACTCCGGCGGGTACTACTGCGCGATTCCGCCCTCGTCCACCGAAGACGGCTACGTGCCCGGCCCTGGAGCGGACCATTCCTGCACGCCGCATGACAGCGACTACAATCCCCAGGACTGGATGGTTGACGTGAGCGAACTCCTGCGCGTCATTCAGTTCTTCAATTCGCCCGAGAACGGCTATCACTATTGTCCGGATGAAGGCACCGAAGACGGCTACTGCCCCGGACCTGCGCCCATCGTATAAATCGGTTACCAGAACATCTGCGGCCCGGCATCCTTGGTGCCGGGCCGTAGTGCTTCTTCATCTTCTTCGTCATTTCTTGAAGCAGGCCACCGGAGACGTTCGTTTGCCGCGTGTGCCCCGGCATGTTGCTCCGATGCCAATGTCGCGCCGCATCAAGAATCCGCCCGCTGGGAACTTATTCGCCGCGGGAGGAATCGTTGAAAGGGGAGCCGTGCGTGACACGTCTGGCCCGGCAGCATGGAGAGGAGATCAACAGAGGAGCCGCCAGCATGAAGTGGAAGCAACTGGTCCTGATGATTCTCGTCAGTGTCTGTCTCGGACTCCTGGAAGCGGCCTGGACCACCCCCATGGCCCCCGGCGCGATGCGGGCCGGACTCGGCAATTTCGCCATTGGCGTCATTTTGGCCGTGGTTTGCCGGCCCGCACTCTGGTGGGTGCCCGGACTCAGCATGCTCGAAGAAGCGACCCAGGTCTACATCGGCACGTACGGCGCATGGCGTCCAGGCGCGGACTGGGCGCTCCACCACTGGTCCGCCGGCTACTTCGGCATCAACCTCTACCCCGTCATCTCGTTTCCGCTCATCACGCTCCTCGGCGAAGCGGTCTGCCTCGCGATGCGGCGAAGAAAGGCGGCAATGCCTGGCCCGGTGTCAGACCAGACGCCACAATAGCGCCCACTTCTCCCAAAGGCCGCGCCCCCATGCCGCCGGAACCCACTTCCTGGAATCCAACAACATGGGGGCATTGTATTCAACCGAGCGCCGGCTTTCGCCGCGCTACCCTTCCAGTTTCCAGTCCCCGCGGTACTTTCGCGTCAACAAGCCGTTCAGCGCCGGGTTGTCCTCGATGCGTTCCTTCTTCGGATTCCACTTGAACTTCGCGCCCAGCATGCACGCAATCTTCCCGAGGTGGCCCACCGAGGCCGAACGATGGCCGGCGTTCACCGGCGCGATGCACTCCTCGCGCGACACGATGCAATTCAGGAAATCACTCATGTGGTTATGGCCTCTTCGGAACCGGAAGTCGTGTTTCCGGAACGGCGTCTTCAGAAGCGCGGGATCGCTCGCCTTGATTCCGCTGCGGTCAACGTAGAGCCACTTCCCGCGTTCCCCGAAGAACATCGTCCCCAAGTCGCCCGTCGCCGCCTCCTTGAACTCCTTCGGCATGTCTCCCGCGTTGGCCACCATCATCGTCGTGCCGCCCTCGTACTTGCAGTTGAACATATACCGCGCCGGCGCATCATAGAGGTTGTTTCGCTGCTTGCCTGGCTCCCAACGCACGCCCTCCACTTCCCGCGGGCCCGTGTGATCCCAGCCCATCGCCATGTGCGCGATGTCCGCGTGGTGCCCAATCCAGTCCATCATCTGGCCGCCGCCGAACGCCATCCACCAGCGCCACTCCCAGTGATAGCGCTTCGGATGGAATGGCGTCCATTCCGCCGGCCCCACGTAGAATTCCCAATCCAGTTCCGGCGGCGGCGCAGGGAATTCATCCGCCCAAATGGCATTGCCGAAATCCGGCAGGCTCACGATGATGTGCTTGATGTCGCCCAGATACCCGTTCCGGACGAGTTCGCTCGCCAGCTTGAACTTCCCGTCCGATCGCTGCATGCTCCCCACCTGAAACACCCGCTTGTTCTCCTGAACCGCCTTCACCACCGCCTTGCCCTCGCCCAGCGACCAGGTCAATGGCTTCTCGCAGTAGATGTCCTTGCCGTGGCGCGCCGCTTCCACGCACACGAGCGCGTGCCAATGATCCGGCGTGGCCACGATCACCGCGTCAATGTCCTTGCGCGACACCAGTTCGCGAAAGTCCGAATGCGTGGCGCAATCCTGGTTCCCATAGAAGTCATCCACGAGCTTTTTCGCGTTGGCCAAGCGGTTCTTGTCGACATCGCACAGCGCGACTACGCGGACGTTCTTGTGCTTGATCGCGTTCTCCGTCAATCCCTTCGCCTGGCTCCCCGTGCCGACCACCCCAATGTTGATGCGGTTGCTGGGCGCGGTATTGTCATCGGCGCCCAGTGCCGCCGAAGGAATGATGTACGGCGCCGCAAGCGCAGCGCCCACGCTGCCCAAAAACACGCGCCGGGACATATCGAGTTTCTGCTTCGTTTTCACCTGCTCTCTCCTCCAGGTTGATTGGATCTGCATTTGCCGCCTGCTGCGCGGACAAGCTGCACGCATATTAGCCCATTCTTCTCGAAAACGCCATTCGGCCTTCCTCCATGCGTCACCGCACCGGCGAAACAGCGGGGGAGGGGGGAGGCCGTTCGCGCACAGCACCCAGGAACACCGCGCGGCCGCCCGAAAGCGGCCGCAACAATTCTGATCTATATCGAGACTTCAGGGATTCGAAGATTGGCGGGTCTCGAGTTCCTTGGCCGGAATCAGGCTGTCAACCAGCGCATGCCATTCCGCCTCGCCGATGGGGCCATTGACCGCCAGGGCCGGGAACGTGTGGCTCGGCGTCTCCAGCAGATAGCCCGTGCAGTCCGCCGCCGGCCCTTCCCGCAGCACGGCCCGCGAACTCTTCAGAAGGATATCCGCAAGCCACTTGCCTTGCGGCCCAGCCCAGACTTTCACGCCGCGGGGAGATGTGTAGGCCAACGTCGCCGCACGCGCCATCTGACCGGCCATCGCGTTGTACGAATACGATTGGACCAGGACGACGTGCCGGTGATTCTCGGCGCGATACGCTATCGAGAACATCCGGTGCGGCGGGCTCGCCACGTCCAGGATGTCCGTGATTTCTTCCTTGCCCGTCCACGCCGGGGCGGCGCTGAAGCAGTAGGTCTCGAAGTCGGCTTTCGCGATCATGTCCTTTACGGACACGTTCGAAATGACCATGTCCGTAAAGAGGCTCAGCAGGCCGTGCTTCTTCGCTTTCGGCGCGGCCACGGAAACCTTCAGCACGTTTTCGAGTTTGCCCAGATCCCATGGGACTTCGGCCGTCTCCAGCGTCTCGGCGCCCACGCGCCGAATCGTCAGCGCCGACGTGCCGTTGAGTATCCACTCGATTTCCGCAACCGTGTTGTCGTCCTCGCGCACTTTGAAGAAGAAGTGCGTGTCGGACTGCGGGGGCGCGCCCTCCACCGGCTTCATCTGCGACTGGATCACCCGGACCGGCGTGCCGTCCGCGAGTTCGTCCGTGCCCGCATCCGAAACGAGTGACGGGTCCAATCCATTGAAATGACTCGGCAGCCCCGCGCCCATGCCCAAGAATTCCGCCGGGTTCTTCGGACGCTGAAAGGCGGCCGATACGGGATTGCCAACCGCCTTCGGGGCCGGATCCGCGCCCGGTTCCAGCGAATAGACCGCTTGGCCGTCATACGCGTTGGCGAAGAGCGGCGCCCCGTCCGAGGACAAAAGCCGCAGGAACTTGCCCGAGGCCGGCTCGAACCAGACCTGATCGTCCACGACGTATTCTTCGCCGGGCTCCGCCCCTAAGGCGAGTTGATGGAAGCGCGGCTTCCCTTCCGCATCGAGCGCCATGATCGGGAACCAGCGCGCTTGCGCGAGATTGGGATCCTCCACGGCCTTCACGTGGATCTCATTGACGAGGTGCAGGATGCCGTTCGCCGCGAACGCCGCTTCTTCCGCGGCCCATGCCTTCGAGAGCAGGCTGAACGCCGGCACTCGCGCCGAATCATTTCCCATCCAGCCGTTCAGATAGAGAACCGTGGCCGAGAGGCAAATCAGCGCGGCCGCGGCCAGCGCCAGGACAGGTTTCCAGAAACGCCCGCGCTGCCTTGCGGCCGGACGAGAGCGCAGGGCCGTATCATCCAGTTCCCGGGCCGCGCGCAAAACGCGCTCCCGGAGCAAGTCCGATCCCGGCGCCGGAACGCTGGGACGGATCGCGGCCAGCGTGTGTTGTGCGAGGCGGTGTTCTTCCCGGCAGCCCGCACACTCCCGGAGGTGCGCGGACACGGCCGCCGGCGGCGTTTCATCCAGAACAGTGATCAGGAGATCATCAATCCATTGTTGGGCTTGTGTGCAGTTCATCGTGTCCACTCCTTCGAGGCCAGTTTCCGCAGCTTCTGAAATCCGTAGCGCAGGCGCGAGCCGATTGTGTTCGGACTGCACTCAAGGACCTGGGCGATTTCAGTCAGGCTCAGGTTGTCATACGTACGCAGCCGGATCGCCTCCGCCTGCTTCCGCGGAAGACGCCCGATCAGTGCTTCCGCTCGCTGCAACTCCTCGGCCGCCGTGCAACGCATCGACGCGCTCGGCGCACCGCTCGGGATCTCGTCGATCGCCCGGCTCTCCCACGGCGCCTCCCCCCGCCCGCGCTTGCGCAGCACATCCGTGCAGGCATTGCCGGCCATCCGATACAGATACGGCGCCACTGGCGCCACCCGAGCGCATTCCATCCGGCGCGCATAGCACCGGACAAAGACCTCCTGCACCACGTCCTCGGCATCGTGCAGGTTCCCCAAACGGCGAAATGCATACTGGACCAAGGGCTGCATGAACGCATCCACCAGCCGTTCAAAATCCCCTTGCGACAACGGCCAGCCTTCCGTCCACGCATCGATGGCGGACCTTGGCCGGCCTTCGGCGCCCACCGGCGCCTCCTTTCGGTTCAGCGATGTTCCCACGATAGCAGCTCCTTATCAGGCTTCCCGCATGATATAACGAGCCAGCAGCCGCATTTCGTCTAAAAATCCCCGTTGGGCGGCCCTTCCCCCGGAGCGCTGCATGCAGAACACCCAGGTGGGTGCGGCGCAATGGAACCCGCCGGCGCCGCTGCCATTCCCCTCGCCTGATTTCCCCCCTCTCGGATGGCCCCCCGGTGCCCGCGCCGCGCTTCCGCCCGTCGCGGAAAAGCAAAACGGGCCAAGGCGTTGAAACCTTGGCCCGCATTAATCTTCATGGTGGACCTGAGGAGGATCGAACTCCTGGCCTCCGCATTGCGAATGCGATTCTTGATGACCACAAACGAAACAAGATGTTTCACAATGAATGCCGAAAGACCATATATTGCGCGGATTTACGGGCTATTGTGCAGATACTTCTTGTAACTCTTCCGCTCATGTGGTAGTATGTGGACAAGTCAACCGTGAGTCAACGCAAGAAGGGGTGCCCAATGATCAAGAAGATCACGACTCGGATCCTGAGGACTCTCGAACCTCGTGACAAGGTCTATGAGATCACAGATACCGAACTGAAAGGTTTCACAATTCGCGTCATGCCATCCGGGATGCTCTCTTATTCGGTGAGGTATAGGCTAAGAAATGGTCGGCAAGACCGGATGAAGATCGGGCTTTCGACGGAATGCACACTGGAACAAGCCAAGGATGAGGCAAGGAAGATACTCGCAGATGTGATCCGAGGTGATAATCCCGTTGAAAGTCGCAGGGCAGCGCGATCTCACACTCTCGAAAGCTTCCTCGCCGAAGAATACTGGCCGGTGGTCCTTTCCAAAAGGCGGCGAGGGAAAGAAGTGCTTGCCCGTATCAGGGTCGCTGCTGCATCTCTTCTTAGCAAGAAGTTGCTCGAAGTCAACGCTTGGACACTGGAAAAGTGGCGTGCCTCGCGTCTGAAAGATGGTGTTGCGGCGGCCACAATCAACAAGGACATTGCTGTGGTGAAGGCGGCGCTTTCCAAGGCCGTTGAATGGAACTTCTTGGATACCCATCCGCTCGCTAGGCTGAAACCACTGAAGGTGGATTCACAGGCGAAAGTCAGATACTTGGATGCGAAAGAAGGACAACGCTTGTTGAACGCAATGGATATACGGGAGGAGGACATGCGTGCAGCACGAGATCGCCACAACCAATGGTGCAAAGAACGGAACTACCCAGAATTCCCGAATCTTCGAGATGTGATATTCGCGGACTACCTGAAACCAATGGTGTTACTGAGCCTCAACACTGGCATGCGCAGAGGCGAGTTGTTTTCGCTTAAGTGGCAGGACATCAATTTAGAGCGGGCAATGCTGACGGTAACAGGAGAGACGGCAAAGACGGGCAAGACGCGGCACATTCCCCTGAATGCCATTGCGCTAGACGTCCTGAAACAATGGCGATCTCAATCTGATGGAGATGGACTCGTCTTCCCTGGCAAGAACGGAGAACGCTTTGACAACGTCAAGAATGCCTGGAAGGCCCTACTCGAAATCGCCGAGATCACGGGCTTCAGGTGGCACGATATGCGGCACGATTTCGCGAGCAAGCTAGTGATGGCCGGGTGCGACCTCAACACCGTCCGGGAATTGCTTGGCCACTCGGACATCAAAATGACCCTCCGCTACGCCCATTTGGCCCCCGAGCACAAAGCGGAAGCTGTCCGTGTCCTCGAACGGGCAGGTAACGTTGTCCCGTTTGAGAGGGCAGAGAGCGCCTAGAATCGAAAGGATGGAACGATGCCAGAGGAAACCGATAACAGGCGATTGACCCTAAACGAAGTCGCGAATACCCCAAAACGTTGCCCAGGCGTTCTCCGTGATGTGCCGCGAGAGAGGCGAAACGCCCGGAACGGCTCTAGCGCGAGTGGCCACACGCGCAATCGAGGCGCACGACCGCACCAAGGCAGACCCGGAGCATTCCCGGCGCGTGGTGCTGCTACAGGAACTGTGCGGGAGTCAAAGTTAGGGGAGTGGGCGCACTGACCGCCCATGAGAACAGGGCCGGACGGGTTACATCCTGTCCGGTTCTTGTTTTTGGCAAACGTGCGCGGACAAACAGACAGAGAGGAGGAAGGGCGCTTATATCGAGACTACCCAAAGCCTTGAAGGAGAATTGAGAAGTTATTAGTATACAATATTTTACGTCATAACCAGGGGGAGGCGCTAAGTAAACGACAAGAAGCGACTTGATGGGGAATGCGTTTTTTGCTAAGATCTTTTCGTCTTACGAAGCGGACAGACAGAGGTAGAGGGAATCGGGGGTGCCGGTGAAGAAGGGCTGCGCCGCTTCTGGCCTCATCCGAAGGGTGAGACACTGACAGAAAGGGAGAACCAGGTCGGCCCGTCGCCGAACCTTGGTTCAGTTTCTTTTTCTGGTAGTTGTCTTATTGAACAGGATGAAGGAATCGAGACATGTCTTCTAAGACCCCCCCTATCCCATCCCTCCCCAGTTTTCCCCGTCTCATTTCGGAACGTGATGCAGCCCGAGTACTCGGCGTGTCGCAGATTTCGCTTCGACGTGGTCGGATGGATGGCCCCCGCGTGAACCGCATGCCGGTTCCCCCATACATAAAGCTGGGGAAATCGGTCAAATATGACTTAGCCGATCTCGAACATTTCATCGCGGCACACAGACTCACCCCTCAAAATCGCAACATGTGAGAGAGGGCACTTACATGGAAATTCCCCTCTCTCCGCAAGAAGATGAGTTACGCGCGATTACAAGGGCTGTACGTGCTCACATTGAAGGCGATACAGATACTGTGCTCGCAGTACTGGATGAACTCAACGAGATTGAGAAGGACGATGCGAACCGAAAACTTCGTGATTTCATCGTTCCCGCTTTACCACTCAGAGAATGTGTCCGCCTGAATTCGGCGGACTTTCGGACGTTGTTGGACCTGATTTATGCTTGAAGTTGTCTCGCCTTCATCGGTAATGACAGGCTCTGCGACAATTTCAAGAGAACCGCTCTGGCCGGTGCAACCTACGCGGTCGTGCGGGGTCGAGCCGCCACGTGCACCCGCACCCGGCATCCTGGAAGCAGCGGATAACCTGTTACGCGCAGTCGAATACTACCGCACGGAGGAGTTCTTCGAAGCGGTTCGGTCGGTGACCATTGCGGGCGCTTGGCCTGATCCAATTCAAGGTCAAATTGCTGAGAATATACGACGCGCCTTAGATGCGGGGCATAAGCCCGAAATACAGGACTTTGCACAAACCCGGGAACAGGAAGCGGCACTTATCCGAATCATGGAACGTCGGCCAACCATGCAACCTGAGCGAACAGCGGACGACCTGATCAGGGATTCAGATCAACGAAACTTCAGGGTTAAAGTCAAGACGCTTTGTGAGCGTCTCGGGAGGGCGAAGACATCTTCTGATGCCGCACGCATATGGGAGGAAAGCCAACTGTGCGGAGACATCAATGCCACTCCATCGTACTTCGTGAACCTGTCCGCATGGCGTGACTTAGCCGCCGCGCCTGTGCCGTGGGCGTTTGATGGGACGATCCCGGACCGGGCAGTGACCGTGCTCGCGGCGCCGGGTGGATCGGGCAAATCTCTCTTTGCCGTAGGTCTCACGTGTGCTGCGATTCTTGGCCGAGCCGTCTTCCCGGCGTTGCGCCCCGCGCGCGCAATGCCCGTGCTTTACCTCTCCGGCGAAGACAGCGCGGAAATGGTGTGCCGCCGCGTCGCGGCCTTCGAGCGCGTGCACAATCTGTCGGGGCTGGACACTGCGATTCCGAGCTTTCATCTTCGAGCGCAGCGCCCAGAGCCGTTTTTGAGCATGCCGGCGCAGGGAATGATCGAAGAAACGCCCGCCTTCCGGGAATTGCTCGAAGAGATGCGCCGCCTCAAGCCTGGACTTGTGGTAGTGGACACGCTCAGGAAACATTTCGGCCTTACGAACGAAAATGATAACGTCTGCGTGGGCGCGTTCTTGGAATCCTGCGCGAAACTCGCCCGTGAAGGTGACTGCGCCGTCCTTGTCCTGGCCCACACCAACAAAGTAGGCGGGTCCGATCCGAAAGCCTCTCAGGGGGAAGTCCGGGGCGGGTCCGCTGCCGTTGACGAAGCGCGCGCGGCGTTCGTCTTGAAGCGCCTGGAATCCGGCGGGCTGTCGCTGGCGAACGTGAAACAGAACTATGGACCCTTGCGCGAACCCATGTCTCTGGAGTTCGTGGACGGCGCGCTACGGCAGACAACCGACCGCCGCGATCCCGCCGACCTGGTAGAAATCATTATGGGATGGTTCCAGACCCACCCCGCCGCCGCCGTGACCCTCGGAGGGGTCAGCAAAGGACCCGGCGACGGGAAGAGCCTCTGCGACGCAGTGCGCCAGCATTTTCCGTGGGCGGGACGCAAGGAAGTCGCCGAGGGGGTCGAGATCGCCTTGGCCAACGGGTACTTGCGCGAAGTCACTCGAAAACAAAGCGACACGGATCGCCACCCTAAAATGGTTCTTGAAATCGGAAGTTGGCCGCCAGATGACACACCCTTCTGAACGCACAATTAGCACTTCAAATCCCGTGGTGGGTAGTACGATTCCCTTAGAGAAACCTACTACCCACCACACCCAGAACCCCACGGGGACAGTTGGCAGGGGTACGGGGCTTCACTTTGTTACGCCCCCGTGTACCCCCGCTGCCTGTCCTGATCCCCGTGCCGATTCAAGGAGCATAGAACCATGATCACCCAATCCCACCCAGCCGTCCGCTATGACCGCCTCGCAGGGTCTCTCGCCTTCGAGTTGGACTGTGCCCTCCGCGAGGTGGCCGACGCCCAGCGAAGCGGCGACTTCGAGAGCATGATCGAAACTGTGGCATTCGTGGCTGTGCCCGCCTCTTGATTGAAAGCGGTCGGGAAAGCTGGCTTGTCCATGCCGCCCGCCGCGCCAGAGAGTCCCGGTAATGGGCGAGCGCTGGAAAGACCTTGAACGCACGGCGGCGACAGTCCTGGGCGGTCGAAGAATCATCAGACGGTGGGATTTGTTCGAGAGCGTCGGAATGTTTAGAGAGGTGTTTATCCCCTGCTTTGCGGCTGTTTTTGTCGTTTTTCTTGTTTCGCTAAGAACGAATGCTTGTACATCTGATGTTGTGGCGCAAGTCCCTCCGTTTCAAGCAGATACGCTAATTCTGGGTGCGTTGGTACGTAGATTCGTGCTAAACGAAGCGTTCGGTACATGGGCTTCCATCTGTTCATTGCCCATTCTTGCAAGTGTCGAACAAGCCGTGCAAGCGTACGATGTAATTCCGCGCTGCTATTCAACCGGATACGGAATAGGAGTTAAGCCTTCACGATTCGCTCGGAAGCCTGGACCTTACAAACCCACATAGACTTAATTAGACGTGTTGAGAGTGTTGACGCCTTGGTATCTGGTCGTCATAATATAGGGGTGAGAGGGGAGTTAAAGACATGCGAAACAGAATCGGTTTGTTGCTCCTTCTGTGTGCCATCGCATTCCTCCAACTTTGCGTAGCAGACACGATAACCGTAGATGGTCACAAGTACGATGGCGTATACATCCGGCAAAGCGACACGATGTACTATGTTCTAATTCCTTCTGATGGCTCAACCCTTCTTGTTGAAAAGGTAAGCGGCAAAGCGTCGAATGTTGTTCTTCTAAAAGATGTCGCTGCGAGAAAGGCTCTACTGGGGCAATGGAAGAGCAACAGGCGCGAGTCCGAGATGCAGCAAGACCTAAATGAATCAGTGAGGACCCAACCAAGGGACAACCCGATTGAGGTGTTGACTCCAATTCCCAGACCAGCCCAGAGAGAAGATGACGCTGAAGCCTCACCAGAAATTAGAGAGCGTACCCCTAATATTGAGCACGGGAACGAACCGTTACCGAAGACTGTCGTGCCCAAAGTCCTTCCGAAAACAGACCAAGAGAATAAGATGAGTCGCGAGGAGGAATTCATTAGTCAGGCGAAAGAAGCCATTCTTGCGAAGTCTTACAAGAATCTGCAATTCAAAGTTGTGCAGTCTCTTCCGGAGGGTTCATTATGTGCTATGGCTCGATGGAACTACGAAACACAGGAAGCCGATTACTTTCTGCCGGATTTGTTCTATTGGGTAGACAGTTCGAATACGAGAATAGCTGATCGAGAAGTATGCCGCGCCGACATGTTTTGGTGCGGGACGCATACATACGAAACGAGAGGGTACGGCGTCAGTACCGTCGATGCTTACACGATGGACCTAGAGATAGCCATTGCATTGGTTCGCAAGATATTGGGTCTTTATGACGTTGCTCCGAAACAACCAACACCAGAAGAACCCGTTAAGGAGAGGCAACCCTCGGACCCCATTTGCTCGGGCACAGGATTCTTCGTAACGAAGAATGGACATATCCTGACCAATGACCATGTTGTCTCGAAAGGTGGAGCCATCATGGTATACACAGCCAAACGGCAATCCGCCAGGGCAACGTTAATGGCATCGGACCCAAGTACCGACTTGGCCTTGCTAAAGATAGAGGGCGAAAGCAGCCCCGTGACATTCTTGGCAGAAGAGACAGCAAAGCTTGGCCAGAATGTCTTGACGTTGGGATTTCCCGTACCTCAAATACAGGGGTTCTCACCCAAAGTCACCACCGGCGTGATAAGTGCCACCGCTGGTCTTCACGACGATGTGCGCTGCTTCCAAATCGACGCATCCGTACAGCCAGGAAACTCTGGTGGACCGCTCTTTACCGCCTCGGGCGATGTCGTAGGGGTGGTCGCTGCCATGATTAATGAAGGTAAGTTCATTCAATCGGTTGGTGCGCGCGCACAGAACATCAACTACGCGATAAAGGCGAATTATGTTCTAGCGTTTCTTCAGACTCAGCCGGAAGTCTACTCCGCCATCGTGAAAGGAACTGCCGATTGTCGCAGTCAGGAAATCGCAGTTGAGAAGATTCGCAACTCAACCGTGCTGATTGCCGTGTGGGAGTAGCAGGGTAGCCTCGAAGACTCCGGATCGATGTCTTGTTCTCCTTCACGGTGAAGCTAGAGAGAGAAATACCCTAACTACGCCCAAGTCTTCCGACAACCTCTCGACCTTGTCCCTGGGAACGCCTGATTTCCTGCGGCAAAGTTCGTCCAGCCATTCTGCAATCTGGATTGGATTGAAGCGTAAGGCATTGGGCTTGTTGGATTTAAGCGAGAAGAGGAACTCTCCCGAAAAGTACTTAATTGAGCCACAAACGGGACGCCATCCATTTCTTCCTTTGACTGCTAATCGTTTAGCGATACTTTTCGTGGAAGTTTCGGAGTTTCACCTGTTCTTCCCTTAGGTGTAAGGCATAGGTTCGCCCTATGGCGGCAGCTTTCAAACTCAACAATGAAGGGCCCAACCCGGGATTCGCCTTCGCCAAAACGGTGAAAACCAGACGGAGCTTTGTCTGCCTATTGTCTTTAGATCGATGTCAGTCAAGTGGCGTCCCGCTATTGGCAATGACGTTTTGCATTTGCGGCGTCAGTTGTTTGACGAGTTCCGCGTTATATGCGCCGGAATCTGTTTTCGCCAGTGTCGCTGCGGTGGCGCCAAATATGCGCGAACTGGCGAGCGCGTAGCCCCGCGATTTTGCGGCGGGCGAATCACCAGTGACGGCGGGATCCACATCGGTGACAAAGATGGAAAGCGTGTTGTCTGCGTTGCGGCGGATGTCGAATGCGCGGAATTGTTGCGGGAAATCACGCAGGGAGGCCGTCTCCACTTCCCAGAAGCTGTTTTCGGGGCCCTGGCCCTCCACCGACGTGTCGTAAGGCAGCGGCGTAACGACGTTCATGTGTCGATGGCCGGAAATCCACAGGATGAGATTGGGATACCCGTGCAGTATGGCCAGGAGTCCGAGGTCGTTTACAACGGATTTGCTGGAAAAGATCGACATATTGCCCAAACTGGCCTCGAAAGTCTTTTGTGGATAGACCGGAATGTGGGCTGCGATAATCATGAGTTTGTTGTTGTCCTGCCCTTCCTGAAGTTCCGCTTCGAGCCAGTCCAGTCGTGCTTGGTCCAGTTCGGCGCGGGCATAGTTGGGCTGTGACTCCCCCTTGACGGTGTCGTCGAGAACGATGATCTTGAGGGGAACGTTTGATTTTGGCTGGAATGAATAGCAGGCAAAGTCGCTGTCGATGCATGCTTGCGTGAACCCGTGGCCGGCCGGCTGCGATGTGGTTTCAAAGAATTCCTTCATCCAGTTCAGGCTTGAAGAGTGAAAGGTCGCCAGCGAGCGGCGGTTTTCATCAGCCACCACCGTTGGGGGCACAGCGAAGTCTTCCTCCGGTCCTGCTTTGATGACATCGCCATACGGCGTTGAGCCATCGACGACCCCCATATATGCGCCGTGTGAATTAACACCTTCCGAAGAAGGATTGGGGTCGTTGGCAATATTGATGACGGTATTTCCGATATGGGCTTCCATTGTCTTTGCGTTCTCGTACGCCGAACCCATCCAGAACTGATCATGATTTCCGATAACCTGATACCATGGGATGTTCTTCTCGAGCCCCGCAGCCTTGTAGGGGCGCTGATAGTCTATCGAAAAGCTCCCGTCATGGGCACCGGAGCTCGGCGTGATGAATTTACCATCCATAACGTCGATAAACCAACGCAGTTCATTGTACTGGCAGTTATTGACGTCGTCGCCGAGGGAGATGCCGAAATCAAAGGGGGTCTGTTTGTTCAGGGCGTTGATCGTTTGGACCGCCGCGTCGAGGACTTGCGTTGTGGCAACAATGGCGGGCGAATACGCCGAACTGCACGCACCCGTTGCTCCGAACTTTGCAGACCAGCCCACAAGAAGGGGCTGGGCCGGTGATTCTTTGTCCGAAATGTGAATGTCGCTCAGCGAGAAGAACGACAACAGGCGTGCCGCATTGGGAGCGCCGGAATAGCCTGGCGCAAGGTCGGTGCGTTTGTCGTACGACAGCGTCTCAACCTGGCCGTAATTTGTTCCTTCGCCCTTTATCCAGTCGCTGTACCCGTATTGCGCGTAGAGGGCTATCTGTGCGGGGTCGAGGAGGGGTGTGTCCGCCGGGAGTGCCACGGGAAGGATCTGTTGTTGCGCTGTGGTAAAGACCTCGCTGGCAATGGGCCATCCAGGTGAAATCTCGCATGTACTTGGAGGACAGCCCACGAGAGGGAGCAACAATATGAACCCCAATATCTTCTTGTAATGTTTCATAACTTTCCGTCCATACGTTATTCTTCCTTTTTGCCAAGACGCGGGCTGCGTTAACCCTGTATCTGGGGACAGGGGATGAACGCATATCCAATCGGAGCAGTTCTTGTAATTGCAGTGATCCAGTCCCGCCGCCGTCAGCCGCAGAACTTGAGGACCAGAACATTCTAACCGTTCAAGCCCCTTGCGCCACGCGGAGCGTGCCGAGTCCTTTACTCTTCCGCGAAAGAGGAGAAGTAGATGGATACCGCGTCGCTGCCGTTCAGATATGGGGAGGCGCTTGCCTGACGCACAAAATCACAGGTCCCGTCGCCATCGTAATCAAACGGTGCAATCCGGCACACGTTACCCGAGAGCTCCACCATGGGGTTGAGGAAATGCCCCGTCGTAGCCATGTTTGAACAGACAAAGGAACCGTCGCCGTTGCTGGTGTAGACCAGGAAAGTGTCCACATTGTCGTTGGCGGCTTGGTTCGCATGCTCCTGGCGGATGAAGTCGCACTTGCCATCCCCGTCGAAATCGCCCGGAATGATGTATGAGCCCGGGTCGAACTGGAGTTGGCTTTGCGGCGAGACGTAGTAGCCGGTGCTGGTCATTTGCACAACCTGGAAATGACCCAGTTCGGTCGTGGCGAAATAGACCTGGACGGTGTTGCCGTTATCGTCGTCCCAGGTTCCGCGTTCCTGCCGGATGAAATCGCACCTGCCGTCCCCGTTATAGTCACCGGGGATGAGGACCGTGCCGTCGTCCGTCTTCAGCTCAGCCTGGGGATTGGTCAGGGCACCGGTCGAGGTCACCGAGACGCCGTTGAAAGTCACCTGGCTGTTTTCTACCTTACTATAGTAGACAATAGCCGTCATGTCTGTATCGTCGTCCCAGTCTGCCCGTTCCTGCCGGAGAATGTCCGTGAGACCGTCGCCATTGAAATCGCCGGCATACAGGTTGCACCCCGGATCAAACCGCCACTGGTTTTGGATCTCGGTTCCGGCACCCGTAGACGAAATTCCTGTTTGATTAAAACCCATGTTCTCATTTGCCACTGTTCCGTCGCTCAGATACAGAATCAGGTTGCCGGTGCCTGTGGAACTGTTGTCCCAGTAATTGGTGGTCTGGCGGAGAATGTCGGTCTTTTTATCGCCGTTGAAATCCCCCATGATGAGGTTGCAACCGACCTGGCGCTTAATGGCCGCGTACGTTTTATGGTCGCTATAGACAAAATTCTGGTTGACCCAGTCCGCAGTTGCGCCCCCATTGTCGACGGACATATGGCAAGAAGAAAACACACCTTGTCCATTTCCGAGGTAGATTTGGCAAGTCCGAGACGGATTACTCGAGTCGTAAGTATATTGCTGCACGAGAAAGTCGCCTTTCCCGTCTCCATTGAAGTCGCCGGGGTAGATATTTGAAGAAACCCCAGACATACAGCTTTGGATGGAGGTACCCGTAACATCGGTCCCATTACAAACGACCGAATCAAAAGCGCGTTTGGTTTCGATCGTCGGGTTGGTGTGCGTGACCTCCAGTTCAACCTTGTCGCTTAAGCCGTCGCCGTCGGTATCCGTGCGGAGCGGGTTCGTGAAATACGTATTGTTGTTTGCGACGATGCCGCTCATCTCCATCCCATCGCCCAGGCCGTCTCCGTCCGTATCCGCGAGGGTCGCCGACGTACCGTAGGCCAGTTCGAGGGCATCGGACGCGCCGTCGTTATCCTGGTCCTCCACCCAGACAATCTGAATGAAATCGGGCTTTGACACATAATTGGGGTTGGCCCCGGCCAACAGGATCTGGTCGAAAGCGTCATAGGTGTAGTAACCCGGATTCGCGGTATCCTCATAAAGAGAATCGCTGCTGCTGTTAATGATCCATTGTCCCGTCGGGTGGTCGTCGGGAACCGGCGGCCAGCCGTTCAACTGGGTCAGCCGCCCGGATGCGTCCATCTGGTAATCGGTGATTTTCATTAGCGCCAGGGCTTCAACAAGGGGAATGTCATTTGCCGTCTTGCCGGTGGTTGGGTCAGGGTGCACCGTAGTCGCCACATAGCAGCCATAGGGTTTGCGGTTAGTCGGCGAGTCGGAGGCCTCGGGGTCGTACGGGCCATAATCAATCAGGATATCGCAACAGGATTGCGCGACATTTTCCATGACGTTGGCGACATTGCTCCCGTCGGAGGTTTTCATCGTGCATCTGGCGACGGTGAAGATGATGGGAGCGCCAGATGCAATCGCCCTGGTAATCTCTTCGGCGCCGCTTGCGGATTCTTCAGTTCCCGCGACCAGCACGCTCGTGCTTGACCCGATTGGACCCAAATCCCAGCCGGACATGGCGCTTGACGGCGTCATTTCCAGGTGTTTGAGCGGCGGTTCCACGGTGCCGTCAGGCACTTGATAGACGCAATTGATGACAAGACCCGTGACCGTGCAGCTGAGCGGGGTTGTGCTTTCGTTCGTAACATCCAGCGCAACCTGCAATTTGAAGCCGCCGATTTCCTGTTCGTGGCTCTCGATGGTTTCGTGCATCGTCTCGACCAGGCTTGTCGTACTGTTCGTTACGGAATGTTCGAAGTTGAAGGAAGCGGACGTTTCCAACTGCAACTTGGCGCTCTTCAGGGCGCTGAGCGGAAGCGCCCCCTTCTTCGCCATGGCGAATGCTTTGGCGCCGCCAAATCCCGCCTTCGTTTTCGCGCCAATATCGAATCCAACCGTGGTGCTTGTTTCATGCGTGGTTTCGGTGCTTGTCAGTTCGTGTTGCATGTTCTCGATCGTGTTCCTCTGGCTGTCGAGGATGATCAGTTCCGGCTGTGCCTGCCCTCTTGAGACCTTTATCGTCGGTATGTCGGCCACGCGACCCTGGCGGAAATCCATCGATTCGCTCCTGTCGGAACGCCCGTCGCCATCCGTGTCCCAAGTTGTCGGCGAAGTTTTTGCCGCTACTTCACCGCCGTCGGAAAGGTCGGTCTTGGGAATCGTATACTGATATTGCTTCTTTCCGGTTATGGAAGATATGAAGGTGTACCCGCGCGCGTCCTCATCGGTATCGACGCAATTCGCCATCGTGCCATAGACGTCCTGTTCCTCGTAGTCGGTGAGCCCGTCTGAGTCCGTATCCTGTTGACGTGGGTCGAGTCGGTTCAGATATTCCTTGTCATCCGTCAATCCGTCGCCGTCGGTGTCCGGGTTCAACGGGTCGCTTGTGACATGATAGGAAGTCGGATCGGTTTTCCGATCGTCATAGGCAGTTGCGAAGTCATAGACGGTGACGTCCCATCCGGCGATCTCGGTGGCATCGCTCAGGCCGTCCTTGTCCGTGTCCAGCATGGTTGCGTCGACAGAAGCCTTATCGGTCTCTGAATTCCGGTATTGGTTTGTGGACAGGAAAGCGGCCGCTTCATCCACCGTCGCAAAGACCGGAATAGGTTGATCGATCGGCACCAATCCCTGATAGCGGGTGGAACCGGAGCGAAGGCCAAGCAGTCCCGAGTAGTCATATGGTGCGAATTCATAGGGAAGCCCGAGCAAATCGTAGCGGGCGCCTTCCATCGCCGGGTCGGTCGCATCCGGGATGCCATTTCCGTTTATATCGTTGAACAGGCTGAGATAATGCTTCCACTCTTCAATGCTCGGTTTGCGGTCGGACGGCAGCGCATTTTCAATCATGCCCAATTCCGACGTGCTGGCGTCCTCCTTGAGTCCCCAGAATCCTCGCCGGACGCCAAAGGAGATGAACACCTTTTGTGGGTCGGTAAAGGTATCGACGTTGACGGGAAACTGTTCACTCATGCGTTTGCGGAGCAGGACAAGATAGGTGGCACGTTCTTCGACGGTTTTTCCTTCCAGCGTATCC
>CAILVY010000035.1 GCA_903837785.1 Candidatus Hydrogenedentota bacterium | reverse complement strand
GTTCCTGCAAGCGGGCATCGTGATATCGCACAGATGGTTGCCCCGCACCTGAAGGACGGTCAGATCGTCATCCTGAACCCCGGCCGCACCGGAGGCGCACTCGAAGTGGCCCGCGTGGTCCGGCAGATGAATCCCCAGGTACGGCCCTACATCGCCGAGGCACAGACGCTGCTGTATGCGGCCCGCGCCACGAACCCCGGGCAAGTCCACATTTTCGGCATCAAGAACTCCGTCCCCGTGGCCGCCCTGCCGGCCTACGCCACGGCGGACGTCCTGGCGGTCCTTCGCCGGGCGCTTCCGCAATTCGTTCCAGGTGACAATGTCCTCAAGACCAGCCTTGACAACATCGGCGCAGTCTTCCATCCCGCGATCACCCTCTTGAATGCCGGACGCATTGAAGACACGCACGGGGACTTCGAGTTCTACGTGCAGGGCGTGACGCCGGCCGTCGCCCGCGTGCTCGAAGCCATCGACCGGGAGCGCGTCAACGTTGCGGGCGCGCTCGGGATCCGCGCCCACACCGCGCGCGAGTGGCTCTATCTGGCCTATGACGCCGCCGGGAAGACGCTGTACGACGCCATGCGCGCGAACGCCGGCTATTGCGGCATCAAGGCCCCGGCGACGGTCCTCCAGCGGTACATTACCGAAGACGTGCCGGCCAGCCTCGTCCCATTGGCGTCGCTGGGGGAGATGTTCCACGTTCCCACACCGACCATTCGCGCAATGATCGACTTGGCCTCTGCCATGCACGGCGTTGACTACTGGGCGGAGGGGCGGACGGTAGAGAAGCTCGGGATCAAGGGCATGTCGTTACGTGAACTTCGTTTCATGGTGGTTGGCGCAGACCCCTCGGGCGCTGGTGACGGTCGGCAGACACCGGTTGCCGGCGCCCCGCAGGGGTCTGCCGCATCCGGCGGAGCGCCCGTGCCCGCGGCGCAGTCCTGAAGCGCCGAAGACGCAAAGGAAGGAGGGTCCGATGAAGGCCAGACAAGAACAGTACATTGTTCACGTGGGGGACCGCCAGATGCGGCTCACCTTCTCCCAGGCGTTCGTTCTCGCCCACCTTGAGCTCGTGGCAGGGCGTCCGGACTCGGCTGAAAACATCCTGCTGCCGTTGGAGCAGGCCCACCCGCAAGGGCGTCAGATCAAACTGCTCCTGGCCCGCTGTTATGCGAGGAGGGACAATCCCGCGAAGTGCAGGGTCTTGTGCGAAGCCGCTTCTTGCGATGGGCCGCCCGATGTGGCCGAACGGTTGTGCGGGGCGTTTCTTCACCGCCGGTTCCTCCTGGCGAACGCGATCATGGACACGCAGAAGGTCCTGAGGAAGCACCGGGACCTTCCGGGCGTGCACCTGTTTCTGGGCGACACGTGCCTGGCCGTCGGGAGGCGAGGGGAGGCCATCTCCGCCTGGCAACAGGCCGTGGCGAATGACGCGCCTGAGGGTTTGGCGTCCGAAGCCGCCCGACACCAGCTCCGCAAGTTCGCGCCGGCGCCTGCGGCGACGTCTGCGCCAGTACCCGCGGCAAGCCCTGCCGACAGCGCGACCCCGAAAGAGGCGCCAAAAGCATCGACACCGTGGTAAGAAAGGAGGCGAAGATGTGCGGGATTGCTGCCACCTTAGGAATGGCCGACGAGCCCCTGGTCAAGTGCATGATGGGGGCGATGCGGCATCGCGGCCCGGACGGGACGGGCTTCTGCATGGGGAAAGCCTACGCCCTCGGACACACGCGCCTTAGCGTCATCGACATCGACGGTGGCGGACAGCCCATGTCGGACCGGGAAGGGAATGCGCGCATTGTGTTCAATGGCGAGATTTACAACTACCGGCGGCTCCGCCATGAACTTGGAGAAGACCGTTTCCGCACTCGCAGCGATACCGAGACCATCCTGGCGCTGTCCACCGGGGGGGAAGCCGACGAGACTTGGGTGCGTTGTCTCGACGGCATGTTCGCCTTCGCGTTGATCAGAGGAGACGAGGTCGTTCTGGCGCGCGATCCGCTGGGGATAAAGCCATTGTATTTGGGCCGGCGCGGGAAGACGGTTCTCGTGGCATCGGAGATCAAGGCGCTCATGGATCAGGCGGAGACCATCTCCGAGTTTCCGCCGGGCCACGTCTACAGTCCCTCCACAGGTCTGAAGCGTTACTGCCGCGCCCAAGAGCAAGCCGCTCCAATGGGCGTGGCCGAAGCGGAGGCAAGGCTCCTTGTTCTTCTGGACGCTGCGGTGAAGAAGCGGCTGATCGCCGACGTGCCGGTGGGTGTCTTCTTGAGCGGTGGTTTGGACAGCAGCGTGATCTCCGCGCTGGCGCGGCGACATCGAGACATGCTCCATTCCTTCTCGGTGTGCACCGAGGACTCGCCGGACCGCTGCCGCGCTCAACACGTCGCGGAATTCCTCGGTACGATGCACCACGAACGTGTGTTCACCGCCAGAGAGGCGATCAAGGCGTTGCCGGAGGTCATCTACTACCTGGAATCTTTCGACTGCGCCCTCGTCCGAAGCGCTGTGCCGAACTTCTTCCTGGCCAAACTGGCGAGCGACCATGTCAAGGTAGCGCTTTCCGGGGAGGGGGCGGACGAACTGTTCGCCGGATATGACTACCTGAAGGGGATTGCGTTGCGAGACCTGCCCGACGAGTTGAACCGCATCACCCGGGGTCT
>CAILVY010000034.1 GCA_903837785.1 Candidatus Hydrogenedentota bacterium | reverse complement strand
GGTGAAGGCGAGGGTGAAGGCGAGGGTGAAGGCGAAGGTGAAGGCGAAGGTGAAGGCGAGGGCGAAGGCGAGGGCGAAGGCGAAGGTGAGCCGAATCCCGGCTATCATTCCGCCGACTGTAACCCTGCGGATTGGATGATTGACATATCAGAACTGCTCCGCGTCATCCAGTTCTTCAACTCAGACGGCCTGCATTGTGAGGCAGGAACAGAAGATGGCTACGCCCCGGGACCTGGCGACACCTCGTGCACGCCGCATGCCTCCGATTATAATCCGCAGGACTGGCATGTGGATATCAGCGAACTCCTCCGCCTGATCCAGTTCTTCAACAGTGGCGGATATCACGCAAGCCGTTATGGAGAGGATGGTTATCTTCCGGGTCCCGCCCCCGAATAATCTCGCTGTCATCCCCCACCGCCCGCGTCGGTTCAGCCGGCGCGGGCGATTTTCATTTCCGGACCTTTGGAAACGTCAAATCTGCCCGTCAATCGTTCATATCTCTATTGAAGCCGTTGACGTATCAGTCCACTTAGTCTACAATGTCGATGGTTTGGGTCATCACGGATAAGCGGGGAGGTGACTATGCGAGGTTCCACGTGTCAACAACTTCTGCTTGGGGTGGTTCTGTGCCTGGCGTCCGCCAATCTCCATGCCCTTGATCTAGAATTGATCGGCGGCTGCGGCGGCGACGTCAACACGATCACCCTGGACGGGGACCGTGCTTACGTCGGCGAGGGCCTGAACCTCGTCGTCTATGATGTCTCCGGCTACGGCTTTCCGCGTCCGCCCGAGGCCACGCCGCCGGAAGAACCCGCGCGCCTGGGAAGCCTGTTCATGCACGGCCTCATCAATGCCATCGCGGTGTATCGGAATGTCGCCTATGTCGCGGCGGGCGCCGGCGGTTTGCAGCTTGTGGACATCGGGTCCCCCCAGACCCCCCGCCTGCTCGGGTCCTATGCGCTTCCCGGCCGTCCCGGCGGTCTGCAGATGACCGAAGGCATTGCCTGCGTTTCCTGGGACAATGCTGCTTCCGACACGGGCGGGGTCGAAATCCTGAGCTTGAGTGACCCGGAGCATCCCGCGGTCCTGTCGTCCTCACCCCTGCCCGCCCCCGGCCAGACTGTCATTCGAACCCGGGACGACCTGCTCGTGCAATGGGCGTCCCACACGGGCGTCACGTCCGGGTTTGATGTTCTTGACCTGGGCGATCTATCCGCCCCCTCAACGATACTCTCGACGGAGTTTCCCGCATTCCGGCTTCTGGCCGCCTCCGATCTGTTCCTTCTTTGCAGCATCTCCGGTGACCTGCTCGTCGTCGATGCGGCGGATCCGGGCAGCTTTACGCTGCTGGGCGTGTATTCGGACTACCTGCCCTCAACCATTCGGGCCGCCACCCTGGACGGCTATGTTGCGTACGTGGCGGGGGACGACGGTTTCGCCACCGTGAGTCTTCAGTCGCCGTATGTGCCGTTTCGAATGGGCGGCGTCACGCTCCTGGACAAGCATCGCGCACTGGCCGTGGACCGGGGGGTCGCCTATGTCGGCGGCCTGAACGGCGGCCTGGATCTCATCGCGGTTTCGGATCCCTGGCATCCTGAGCAGATCGCTTCCCGCGGGAATCCGGGGCAATACATCGACCTCGAGTTGGAGGGAACGCGGGTCTATCAGTCCCGGGTCATCGGCGCCGATTACTACAGTCTTCCCCCCGGCACGATGGCCGAAGCGGGGTTCGACATTGTGGACGTTTCAGTGCCGTCCACCCCGGTACGCGCGGGCGGCTATGTCGTCCCAATGCCGCCTTCCCCCTATTTCGGCGCCTACTATTCCCTGTCGGCGATTGGCGCAACCGTCTATGGCGTGTACTCGCTGGGAGATGACCTGTCCAATCTCCAGAGCACCCTGGAAGTCATCGATACGAACGACCCCGCCGCGCCGGTCGTTCAGGGCAGAGGGTCGCTCCCCGGTTTCGCGATGGCTACCGCGGCGCAAGGCAACACCGTGTACATAAGCGGATTCGACCCAAATGCCAATGGCGGCCTGTCAATCGTCGATGTCTCGGACCCGGGGAATCTCACCCTGGTGGATCACGGCATTTTCGCGTCCGACTACATCATCTCCAGCCAGATGGAAATCGACGGCGAGGAACTGGCCCTGGGCTGGACCGACTGGAATGGCTACGCCCAACTCAAGTTGATCGGCATTCACCCCGGACAATTCCCCGAGTTCGACGGCGCGTATCCCGAAGTTGCCGCCTATAACACGGACATCCTGGACCTCTCGCTTTCGCATGGCATCGCGTATGTGCTTATGGACAGTCATACCGACTCGATCCGCATGGAGATCCTGGACATACGGGAACCGCGCCACCCGCGGCAACTGGGGGGCTATGCGCCCGAATCGGGGCTTTACAGCCTGGCGGCCGTCGCGGGCATGTACACCACGGCATTCGTCGGCACCCGCGATGGCACTGTGCAGGCGATAGATGTGGCCGACCCGTCCGCACCTGCCGTGCGCGATACGCTCGACACCGGAGCCCGCGTGACCGCCATGAAGACACAAGACGGGCTCGTCTATGTGCTCGGCCAGGAGACCGGGCTGATGATTCTGGATTCACATCGATATCCGGTCGAGGTCGGCGTCTCGGGCCAGGGCGCCACCCTGCCAGAACCCGGCTACTATGAGTTCGACGCAAATCCCGCCTTCGCCATCACCGCGCTCCCGGAATCCGGCTGGATGCTGGATCATTGGGAGGGCGCCCCGGACGGCGCCGGCGCCTCGAATCCCCTTGTGTTTGACCTGGACCGGAGCCGCACAATCACGGCGGTCTTCGCGGAAATCCAGTATGCGCTGACAATCGGGAAACTGGGCCACGGCTATACGGACCCGCTGCCCGGCACGCATTCCTATGTGCATGACAGCGCAGTGAGCGTCACGGCCATTCCCGAAGACGGCTGGCGCTTTGATCACTGGGAAGGGACCGGCGCCGGCGATGCGCTGTCGAATCCGCTGCACATGACACTGACGGCCGACGCCGCCATCACGGCCGTCTTCGAGCCCGTGCAGGTCATGCTGACCATCGCGGCGGGCGCGGGTGGAAGCACCTCCCCGGCGCCCGGGGTCCACGGGTATTTCGCCGGGGAAACGTTGAGCGTGGCGGCGCTGCCCGAGGACGGGTGGCGCTTCGATCATTGGGAAGGCGATGCAGGCGGCCACGCGCGGGACAACCCGCTGGCCTTCACGCTCAGTGCGGACGCTTCGCTGACCGCCGTCTTCACGCCCATCGTCCGGGTGCTCACCACGGCGGTGGAAGGGAACGGCAGCATCTCGCCGCCGCCCGGCGAACACGGCTACCCGCACGGCACGGAACTCACGCTCAGCGCCACGCCCGCGGCCGGTTGGGCCTTCGGGTACTGGAGCGTCGACGCGAGCAAGTCCGCGGCCCCGGAAATGAAGCTCACGTTGAAGCAGGACCTGCGCGTCACGGCGGTGTTCCTGCCGCTAAGCGAAACGATCACGATCCTGACCTCGGGGAACGGCTCCACCCATCCCGCGCCCGGAACCCACGCCTATCCCGAAGGCGCGCCGCTCTCGATCCAAGCCCTCCCGGCCGAAGGCTGGGCGTTCAGCCACTGGCTCCACGAATGCAGCATGGAGGTCCACGCCAATCCCACCGCCTTCCTGGCCGGGGAATGCCCGCAGGTCGAGGCCGTCTTTGTCCCGATCCAGCACACGCTGGCGATATCCGTGCAGGGCAAAGGCGCGTGTTCGCCCGAACAAGGCCTGCATGTCTACGCCTATGCCACCCCCGTGAGCGTCTACGCCGCGCCGCAAGCCGGCTGGGTCTTCGATCACTGGGAAGGCGACGCCGTGCTCTCGACCCATAATCCCGCGATGGTCCTCATGGGCAAGGACGCCACGCTTACGGCGATCTTCGTCGAAGCCCCCGCGTCGATCCTCGATTGTCACGGCGCGTCCGGGGCGAAGACCGCCCCCGGCTTCGGCGATCTGTCCGTCATGGGCGGCACGGTCCTTGGCCTGCTGTTGTTCGTGCGGCGAAAGCCCGTACGGCCGTAGGATTCCTGATGGCCGGCAAATGACAAGGGCGCGCCCGAAGACGCGCCCTTGGTTTTCTGTGTTCGCCTATTTCTGGATGCGCGGCAGGACCAGATGCTTGATCCAGTTCACGAATTCGAGTTCGTACACCTCGGGGTCCACGACGCTGTCGTCCAGTTTGAGCTGCCAGCGGATGTAGCGGACGCTCGGGTCGGCATACACCTGTTCGAGCCGGTCTACATACTGCACCACGTCCTCGTGATCCCTGAACATGCCATACTTGATCAAGCGCTCCTCGCGGGCGAGGATCAGCCGCGCCATCTCATGCAGATTGTATTCGGGATGATGCTGCAGCCCCCAGAACACGCCGTTCAGATGCCGCACTTCGCAGCCGTGCACCCGGCTCCAGTCGTTGCTGGCCAGCAGCGTGGCGCCGTCCGCCAGCCGCGTGACGTGATCATCATGGCTCACGAAATGCGAGTAGACTTCCGGCTTGCCTTCGTACATCGGGTGATTCTTGCCCGCTTCCGTCAGCCGGATATTCATGGCGATGCCCATCTCGCGGCCGTTGGGATGCGGTTCCACATTGCCGCCGGCGGTCCAGTTCGCCAATTGGATCGCCCAGCAACTGCCGAATTGCGGAATGCCCGCCGCATACGTGCGCCGGCACAGCTCGATGTGCTTCTGCACGCGAACGTCATCGTTGTGATAGATCGTGAGATTGCAGCCGGGCCAGATAACGCCGGCATAGTCCGACAATTCGGAATCGCTGATTTCGCGCGCGCCGGGGTCGCTGCTGTACCAGAGTTCATACTCCGCGCCGGGCAGACGGCGCTGCAGCAGGTCCCCGTACAGCTTGCCGGCCAGGGTCATCCCCACATCATTGAACTGTTGCCGGCTCTCCGGCGAATACCCATCGGGAATCAGGAAACGAGGCGCATTCGGCATACTTCAGACTCCTTATGCTTCCATCGCCGCCAGAATCTCCGGCAGCGTGCTGTAATCACTGCAAACCGCATCGGGCACGTGCCCGTCCAGCGGACGATTCTTCACTACTGTCAACAACACGCCGCGCGCGCCCACGGCATGCGGTCCGCCCAGGTCGTTGTGCGGACGATCCCCGATGTGCACGATGCTCGTGATCGGGATCTCAAACGCCTTCGCCACGGCCTCATAGACGGACGGGTGCGGTTTCGAATAGCCGAGTTCGTCCGAAAACACGAAGTAGTCGAAGTACTCGAACATGCCCGCGCCCCGCAGCAGTTCGCGCAGGGCCCGGCCCGGCGAAAAAATCGCGTCCGACACGATCGCCAGCTTGTATTTCCCATGCAGCCGCCGCAATGCCTCGACCGCGCCCGGGGCCGGATTCGGGCGGAATTCCAGTTCCATTTCCTCGTGCAGCAGCACGAGCCGGTCAAAGTCTTCCTGCGGCAATTCCCGCCCGAGGCCCGCGAGCAGCACCCGCAACCGATCCGCGACCGCCCACGTCACATGCTGATCGTGCCAGACTTTCCGGAACGCCGCATCCGTCACGTTGTAGGCGAGGTCCACGGCCGCCCGGTCGATGGGCGCCTGCCGCGAAAGGCATTCATGGACCAGTTGCCGCCGCTCCGCGGGTTTCGGCGGACGGCCCGCGGCAGCCCGCTTGGGCTCGTCGCTGTCGTCATGAAAAAGGCAATCCCACAAATCAAACGTTACCGCGCCAATGGGTCGATTCGACATGGCATATCCTTCCAAACTGAAGACAGGTGGCCCGCGAGGAAGATCTTGGACCTACTGAAAAACACACGAACCGGCCGTCTTGCCGCGATTGGGGCCGGTAAAATCCTTTACATTTACTGTGAAAGAACACTCGTTGCGACCGCCATCCCGGATGCGCGCCGTATACTCGCCGAGAGGCAGATCCTGGAAGACCCCTGCGCCGGAGGCATCCGTCGTCACTTCGGCCGCCGCCGCCGCCTTGCCCGAGGCGTCCACGAGCGCGAGATACAGTTTCGCGTTGCTTACAGGGTTGCCGGCCATGTTCGTAATCTCGACTTTGAACGCGCCCAGCGAGGCGGAACTGCCTCCGCAGGCCACCGCGAGCGCCAGGAGTGCCGCAGACGCAAGAAGGTAGAAATGCCGCTTCATAGTAGCTCCTCATGATGGAAAAGCCATGATATCACAGGGGGGGCGGGGGGTCAAAAATCGGGCGAAAGCGGGATGATCCGGCGGACGATTTCGCCCCCCTCGCGCATGAGCGCAGTGATCGTGGGAACGCCCAGGCCGAGCAGGTAATCCCGGGCTTCCCGAATGCCCGCCCCGGCCTGCGCCGCCCGGTGACTGTCGTCGCCGAAACAGAAGGGGATGCCCATGGCGTGCGCCGCCTGGACGAACCAGGGCGCCGGAAACGGCCGCCCGAAACCTTTCCGATACCCGCCGGTGTTCACGTCGAGAATGCAGCCCGCTTCACGCACCGCTTCGAGCGCGGCCATGGCGGCGGCGCGCGCTTTCGGCGTGCTGACCGCGGCTTCGCTTGGCGCCAGCTTGCTGACGATGTCCGGATGGCCGACGATCTCCGGCCTGAGCCGGCGCGCCATCTCCGCGAGGGTCTCGTAGTAGCGCACCGCCAGGCCCTCGATGCCGCCGCAGGCCTCCACCGCCCGGTCATAGTGTTCCTGCCGGTAATCGATGATCTCGCCCGCCACCCAGTGCACGGAGCCGACGATGTACTCGAATCCAAGCCGTTCGCGGTAGCCGAGCATCAATTCCACATAGCGATCTTCGGGAATCACCTCGGCTTCGAATCCTTTGAGCAGCATGATGCGGTCGGCGTATCGCGGAATCAGGCGATCGAGCGTCGCGGCATACTCGGTGAACATGCGGTCCAGCGTCGCCAGATCCCATCCCATGGCGCGCTCCTCGTCGTAGAGGCGGTGCGCCTCGACGCGCGGCGCGTGCTCCGCAATGCCGTAGATCGGGCAGCCGGCCGCGATGGCCGCCTCGATGATTTCCTCGAGGGGGCTGTCCGCATGATCGCAAAACGCGCTGCTGTGGCCGCCGTGCAGCGAGACTTTCCAGGAATGGACTGTGCCTGCCGTCATGTTTCCCTGCTTTGTGTTATGCTGAAACGTGTTGATATACTCATTTTTCCTGAGTGCAGGGGGAAAATGTGCGGCGATCATAGCATGGGCTGTGCGCCAAGTTACACGAGTTTGACGCGCCAGCGGATTTGGTTTTTGCCTGGCCCTGTGCTCTATCCTAATTCGCTCAACTGCGGCGATGAATGAAAGCATTTGACAAAGAACTGACCTCGGGCAGCATTTTCCGCTCCGTGTGGAAGCTCGGCTGGCCGCTGGTTCTCATGAATCTCGTCAATGGATCCCACGGCTTCGTGGCGCAGATCCTCGTCGGGCACTATGTCGTTTCCGACAACAACGCGGCCAACGCGGCGATCGGCGTGTCGTGGCAGGTCTTCCTGGTGATTGTCGTCTTCATCGCCTCCATCTTCCAGGGAACCAACGTGCTTGTGTCGCGCTATGCGGGCCAGGAAGACCGGGCGAACATGGGCCGGGTCTTCTATCAGAGCTTCCTGTGCGCCATCTTCCTGCTCGTGGTTATCGTGGCGCCCGCCGGCTACTTCCTCTCCCCGTATCTGCTCGACTTCGTTCATGCCGGCCCCGATGTCCAGCACTACGCCCTGCCCTATCTTCGCGTGCTCTTCCTTTGCGGCGCCCCGCTCTTTCTCATGTTCATGTTCACCGGCGCCTTCCAGGCCTCCGGCGACCCCAACACCCCCCTGAAGCTCGCCGTGCTCACGACGGTCCTCAATCTCGTGATCAGCAGCGTGCTGATCACGGGCGCCGGGCCCTTTCCCGCAATGGGAACCATGGGCGTGGCTGTCGGCACAGTCACCGCCCCCCTCGTGAGCGTCAGCATCGCCATCGCGCTCATTCTGCGAGGAAAAGCCATTCTGCCGCCGCCGGACCGCTTCACGTTCCTGCCCGATTTTGCCGTCATCAAGCTCGTCACGAGAATTGGCGTCCCCACCGGCATTCAGGGCGTCGTGCTGAACATCGGCGGCGTCTTCCTCCTGAAGTACATCGGCGCGCTCGAACACAGCGCCGCGGCACAAGCCGCCTATACAATCTGCTACACGCAACTCTTTTCCCTGGTCACCTGGACCGCCTTCGGGCTGCGGGCGGCGGCCGGAACGGTCATGGGGCAGAACATCGGCGCGGGCTGTCCCGAACGCGGCAAGGCGGGGGTGGGCGTGGCCGCGTTGCTGGGCGCGGGCTGGGCCGCCGTCATCGGCGTTATCTTCTGGCTCTTCCCCGGGACCCTCATGGGCCTCTTCAACGCTTATCATGAGCCGGTGGCCACCTACGCGCGGTCGCTGCTGCATTATCTGGCGTTCTCCGGCGTCATGCTGGGCGCGGCTCTCGCGCTCACCGGCGGGATTCAGGGCTCGGGCTACACGAAGATCCCGATGTACATCGCCTTCCTCACCCAGATCGTGGTGCTGCTCGGGGTCTGCGCGGCCTTCTCCTTCTTTGATGCGCTCACGCCGTCGCGCGTCTGGCTGGCGATACTCATCAGCCACACCTCGCGCCTTGTCCTGACGTACGCGGTCTTCCGCACAGACAAATGGGCGCATATCCGCCTCGAGATTGAATGAGCGCCCCGGATCGGCTTCTAATGATGGGGGAAACCTGAAAAGGATGGCAGAACAATGATCGATTTGCGGAGCGACACAGTAACCCAGCCGTCGGACGGCATGCGCGAGGCGATGGCCCGCGCGGAAGTGGGCGACGACGTCTATGGCGAGGATCCCACGGTCAACCGGCTCCAGGAGCGCGCCGCGGAACTCATGGGCAAGGAATGCGCCCTCTTCGTGCCGTCGGGAACCATGGCCAATCTCCTGGCTTTCCTCGCGCAGACGCGCCCCGGCGACTCGATCATCCTCAGCGAATCCGCACATCCGTTCCACTATGAGAATGCCAACGTCGCCATGATCGGCGGCCTGCTCACGAGAACCATCGACGATCCGCTCGGCAAAGTCACGGCGGAACAAGTCACGGAGAAGATGGTTCAGATCGACGATCCCCACTGCTCGCAAACGACGCTCGCGGCCATCGAAAACACGACGAACCGCGGCGGCGGCGCGTATTACGGCTATGAAGAGGTCGAGGCGATCGGGCGTGTGTGCCATGACCGCGGCCTGCGGCTTCATTGCGACGGGGCACGCATCTTCAATGCCGCCGTGGCAGGCAACATTGACGCATGCTATCTCGCGCGGCCCTGCGACACGATCTGTTTCTGCCTCTCAAAAGGCCTGGGCGCGCCCGTGGGTTCGCTGCTCTGCGGCGATCGCGAGACCATCCACCGCGCCCGCCGCTTCCGCAAAATGCTGGGCGGCGGCATGCGGCAAGCCGGCATCCTCGCCGCCGCCGGCCTCTACGCGCTCGAACATCATCTCGATGACGTGCCCGAAGACCACCGGCGCGCGGGACGTTTTCGCCGCGCGCTGGAAGAGGCCGGCGTGCGCTTTCCCCTGCCCTCCCCCACGAACATCGTGTATGTCGAGATCCCGGATGCCGATCGCGCGGTTTCAAGGCTAGCCGAATGCGGCGTGCGCGTCAATCCCCCCCGCGCGGGATGGCTGCGCGTGGTCTTCCATCGCGACATCAGCGATGAAATGCTGGAAACGGCCATCGAAGCCTTCAAGCAGGCATTGGGAAAATAGGCGCGGCGCCCGCCCTTCCTGCGGCGAGGTTTGGCCCGTGGAGCGCCTGCGTGATAGCATGACGCGCTTTCCCAACGACAATGGAAGATCTTGATGCGTCAGGAATTCGAACATATCCCGTTTGACGACCCGGAACAGGCGGAACAGAGCCTGGAGGCCATTCTGGATCGCGGAGGCCCCGGCCTGGCCGATTTGCTGGCCCAGGAACTGGCGGTCGCGGCGCATCCCGGCCGCGCCGCGCTGGGCCTGAGCCAGTATCTCGAAGGCTGCTTCTCCTCCGAAACCGAGACGGCGCTGATGACGCAGAGCCCCAAGTATCTTCGTCTCCTGATCACTGTGTTCGCCCAAAGTCATTTCCTGAGCCTGATCCTGTTCCGGCATCCCGAGTACGCATCGTGGCTCTGGGCGGAGGCGGAGTTGAAACGCGCACGCACGCGCGAAGAGATGCTGAAAGACATGCTGGGGAAGAAAGGCGCCTTTGATTCCTTCGACGCGTGCTGCCGCGCGTTGCGCCGCTTCCGGCAGCGGGAAATCCTCCGCATTGCCGTGCGCGACATTGTCGAATACGCGCACGTGGCCTCCGTGACGGAAGACCTCAGCAACCTGGCGGATGCCGCGATGGACGCCGCACTGGCCGGCGCGGGCAAGGAACTGAAGGAACGCTTCGGCGTCCCGATGGGCCCGGAGCATGAAGCCACCTTCGTCATCTTCGGCATGGGCAAGCTGGGCGGCCGCGAACTGAATTTCAGTTCGGACGTGGACCTGCTGTTCATGTACTCCGAGGAAGGCGAGACTACGGGCGGCCGTTCCTCCTCCATCACGAACGAGGAGTACTTCAAGAAACTCGGCGAGATGGTTATCCGGGCCCTGTCCGAACAGACCGCGGAGGGCTTCATCTTCCGCGTCGATATGCGCCTTCGCCCGTTCGGCCGCATGGGGCCGCTGGCCGTCACGCTCGACAGCGCCGTCCATTACTACACGGACTACGGCCGTGCGTGGGAACGCCAGGCACTGATCAAGGCTCGGCCCTGTGCCGGGGACCTCGCGCTGGGCCAGCAGTTCATCGAACGGATGCGCAGTTTCGTCTTTCCGCGCTATTTCGACGACGCCACCCTCGAGGACATCCGGCAGGTCAAGGCCCAGACCGAAGCCATGCTGGACGAACCCGGCCAGGCGGACCGCGAAGTGAAACTCGGCCGCGGCGGCATCCGGGACATCGAATTCACTGTGCAGATGCTGCAACTGCTCAATGGCGGGCGCTGGCCTGAACTGCGCACCGCGAGCACGATCAACGCCATCGAAGTGCTCGGCGCCAATTCCTACTTGCGGCCCTTCGAAGCCACGACCCTCTCGAGCAACTACTGTTTCCTGCGCCAGGTGGAGCACCGGCTCCAGATCGAGGACGGCCGGCAGTGCCATGAACTGCCCGAAACGCAGGAGAAACTCGACGAGTTCGCGCGCCGGCTCGGATACGCCGACGGCGAGTCCTTCATGCGCGTCTATCGGGATCGCGCCCGCGAAACCCGCCAGATTCTCGATCAGTTCCTCGCCACTCAAGGCGCCGGGCACCTCTGGATCGGAGACTTGCTCAATCCCATGTCGGACGGCGCGGCCGGACGCCAGCGGCTCGCCGAAATGGGATTCCGGGACACGGAACAGTCCCGCCGCGAGTTGCTGCTCCTGGCCTCGGGCTCCGAGGTGCGCCCGTTCACCCGGCACGTGCATCAGCAGTTCTCCGAAATCGCCCCCATGCTGATCGAAGCGCTCGCGGCGACCGCCCGCCCGGATGACACCCTGGTTCGGCTCGGGCAGATCCTCACCCGGCTCAGCGCGCCCTCCACGTTGTACGAACTGCTCAAGACCTCGCCCCTCCTCTGTCAATTCCTCGTGACGCTTGTCGCCAACAGCGAGTATCTCTGCGCAATTCTCATTCGCGAACCGGGCCTCCTCGATGCCCTGAGCAGCACGGGCGCCATCGAGGCTCCTTCCTCGCGACAGGCACTCGAAGCCGAACTGGCCGCATTGAACAACGCGTTCGAGTCCGACGCGGCGCTGTATCGCCTGCGAGACGGCGAGATGCTGCGGGTGGCCATGCGCGAACTGCTCCGCGCCATCAACGTCGCCGAAGTCGGCGATGAACTGACGCTGCTGGCCGAAGTGATCCTGGAGGAGGCGCTGCGGCGGGCCCGCGAGAAGACGGAGCGGCGCTATGGCCCCGCGGCCGCCCCCTTCGCAATACTCGCGCTCGGCAAATTGGGCGGACGCGAAATGGGCTACGGCAGCGATCTCGACCTGGTTTTCGTCTACGAGGGAGGCCATGCCATCGACTCGGGAATGGCGCCCACCCAGTACTTCGCGGAAGTCGCCGCGCAAACGATCAAGATCCTGAAGGAGCCCACGCGCTACGGCATCCTCTATCACATCGATGCGCGCCTGCGCCCCGACGGAAACAAGGGGATCCTCGCCATCGATCATCATCATCTCGAGGACTATTATCACAATCATGCCCAGGTCTGGGAGCGCTTCGCCCTGATGAAAGCGCGGGTGGTCGCGGGAGACGCCGAATTCGCCCGGCGAGTCGAGGCGACCGCGCGGGACATCGCGTTTTCCACGCCGCTGGATCGCGCCACGCTCGAACGGGTGGATCAGCTCCGGCGCAAGGCGCATGAGCAGGCCTCCCCGCTCGATCTGAAGAAACGCGAGGGCGGAATCTCAGAAATCGAATACATCACCCGATGCTGGCAACTGGAGCATGCCGCGGCCCATCCCGAACTCAAACGGGGCGGCGTGTTCAAAGCGCTCGAGTTGCTGAGCCAGCGGGGCCTGGCGGACGCTGCATCGTGCGAAACACTCGCGCGCGCCTATGCGGTGCTGCGGCACATCGTCAACCGCATCCGCATGATGCACGGCAACACGTCCACGAGCCTCCCGGAAGACCCCGAAGCCCGGGCCGACCTGGCGGGCCGCCTGGGCATCCAGGGCGACTTGCTGGAATACGTGGAGGCGATGCGCGCCGAAGTCCATGCGGTTTATCAGCGGGCCTATGACGAGGCGCTTGCGCGGTGCAGATGACTTTCCCCGCCGCAGGCGATTGAGATACGATTCGGGAATACAGCATCACGGCGGAAAGAACATGCCAAAGAAACCGGAATTGTCCCTGCAGACCACAACGCTCTGGGAGTATCCCTCGCAGCATTTCGGCGAGGAGATGCAGGGCGATCAGGCATACACGGGCGCCACCCCTTCCTACGTGATCTGGAACCTCCTCCAGCGCTACACCCGCGAGCAGGATCTCGTCGTGGATCCCATGTGCGGCAGCGGAACCACGATCGACGTTGCCCGCCTGCTGAATCGGCGCGTTCTCGGCTATGATGTCGCGCCGTTCCGCGAAGACATCCTCCAGGCGGATGCGCGCGCACTTCCGCTCGAGGATGCCTCCGTCGATTTCGTCTTCGTCGATCCCCCCTACTCCACTCACATCGATTACTCTGATTCCCCGAATTGCATCGGGAAGCTCGATGCGCTCAGTCCCGAATACTACGAGGCCATGGAGGCGGCTATCCGAGAAATGCATCGCGTCCTCCGCATGCGGCGCTATATGGCCCTCTTCTGCTCCGATTCCTATCGGAAGAAGCGCCCCTTTGCCCCCATCGGCTTTCGCCTCTTCGCCATTCTGGAGCGCTACTTCAAGGCGGTGGACATCGTGAGCGTCGTGCGGCACAACCGCACGATGAAGCGGCGCCACTTCCACACGGAGGCCGTCAAGGGAAACTACTTCCTGCGCGGCTTCAATTACCTATTCATCATGAAGAAGGAATCGGACTGAGCGGCGGATCACGAGGCCGGCAAGGCATCTGCCTTGCTCAAGTCCAGCAGTACGTCCGAGGGCGGAACACATCCCTGTACGCGGCAGCGCTGAATCACATTCCAGGCGCCTGCATAATCCCCTTCCTGAAAAAGCAGGCATGCGATGCCCGCGTACGCCTCAGCATGCCACGGCTCCAGCGCCAGCACTTCCTCGTACGTTCCGACAGCCTCAACGCTTGCTCCCTGCGTCTGCAGCGCATTGCCAAGCTGCATGCGCACATCAATATCCTGCGGCCGCATCGCGGCCAGCCGTCGAAGTATTGCCGCCGCGCCCGCGCTGTCGCCTTTCCGCAGCAGGGCCGCGGCCAAAACCGCCTGCACATCCATGTTCTCCGGGGCGTCGGCCGCGGCGCGGCTGTACTCCTTCATCGCGTCGTCGAGAAGACCTTTCCGCTCAAGAAGACGGCCGAGGCGGAGATGCAGCGAGTCCTTGTTCGGCGACATTCGCAGACCCGCCTGCAACACATCTAGCGCCTCCTGCGGCTTGCCGCTTCCGGCCAGCGCGTCACTCAACGCCCCGTAGGCATCCGCGTTGCACGGGTCCAGTTCGAGCAGCCGCCGATACTGAAGCACGGCTTCGTTGAGATTCCCGGTCTTGTCCAGGGCCGCCGCCAGCTCACGGCACGCCTCGGGATGGAACGGCTTCCAGGCGGCCGCCTGCCGGAAGGCCTCCAGGGCGCCCGCATGATCGTCAAGGGCCTTGCGGGCACGGCCGAGCGCGAGCCAGGTCCCGCCGTCATAGGGGGTGCGCTCCGCCAGCAGGCGCCACTGTTCCGCGGCTCCCTTGCGATCGTTCAGCGCATCGAGAAGCACGGCGAACTGGGCGCGCAATGCGCCGTCCTCCGCGTTCTTCTCCAGCATGTCGCGCAGCCAGACCACATAGGTTTTCGTCCGCCCGGGTTCGAGTTGCGGCGCGAGTTCCTCCAGCCGCCGGCGCAGGCCGGCGTCCCGCTCCGCGAGGCCGCCGCGATCGTCATACGGCGGTTTCGCGCCCGCGGCGATCACCCGTTCCAGCGCGCGCCGCTCGTGAACCGGCGTAAAGCCCAGGCGCTCCACGCATTCCTTCTCCGTCAACGGATTGACCCGGACAAAGCGGCCGAGCTGAAAACGCTCCATGATCATGGGCCGTATCGCCAAACAGACACTGCGCGCCGCCGCATAGTGGCCGTGAAAACTCAGTTCGGCATGATTAGAGAAGAGATTGTCGCCGGGCAAACGTCCGGGACTCTGTATCGCAAATTCCTCGTCGAGATCGACGAGCACCGCGCCGCGCCGCGACGCGGTCTCGCGGAGCAGCTCGTTGATCCGGCTGTCCGTCCGAAGACGAATTCCATCGAGATCGCGCGCCGCGATCAACGAGGCCCGCGCCTCAGCGTCTGCTCCGAGCTGTGCCTGGCAATGGCCCATCCGATAACCCAGTTCCGCAAAACGATCGTCCAGGGCCGCCGCCAATCCAAACTGCTCAAGCGCCTCCTCCGCCTTGCCGGCCGCCTCAAACTCCACGCCCTTATCAAACGCGGCTTGCCAGGCCTGAAGTCCTGCTGCATCCAGGTTCGCCCGATGCATGGAATGGAATGGCGCGCAGTCACGCAGATTCGACGGCATGCTGCACAGGACAGTCTTCGCGCCGGCACGCTGGGCCACCCGGCAGATTGCCTCGACGTTCGCCTGCAGCAACGTATACATCGCCTGCAGGCCGGGGGCATCCGCCGAAAGGGGATGCGCAATCAGGAAGGAGTTGTCCCCCCACGGATGCACGGGTTCAGGCCACTGCCAGTCATGGGCCGCGGCCAGAGCCTGCCCGAAGCGCAATGCGCCAAACGCCAGGCGCGCCCGAACCTGCCACGGCGGCAAACCCGCCGGAAAGATCTCATTGGCCGGGCCGAAGGGGCCGTTGACTTCACTCTCGCCGAGGAGCACGACGAAGAGATCCGGTTCAAGGACCGCGCAGTCCCGGGCAATGGCGCAAGCGACTGTCGAGCTGGCCCCGGGCATCGCGGCATTCAAGACCTCAATGTGCACTCCGGAGAATTCGGCTTCGAGCATCAGGCGCAGCAGCCGCGCGAATCCGAAGGCCGGGTCCGGCGCGCCGCAAGCCATGGCGCCGCCCAGAATGACGATGCGGAAAGTGCGATCGGGCTTGACCGCTTCCAGGGCGAAGGGCTCCGCTTCGACCGGCCAGTTCTTCGGATAGAAGCGGAGCGGGAAGGCAGGATTGAACAGCATCAGGGAGTTGCCCCCAACATCACGCGCCACGGCGAACCCGGTGGCATGGCCGAAGCCCGCGATGCGCAGGCCCGCTTCGAGCGCGCACAGGCCCAGCATCAGGAGGGCGGCGGCAAGCAGCAGCTTGCCTGGGCGGGTACGCCAGAAACGGAACGATCGCCGATGTAGCTCAAGACTCATGAGGAGGCAGTGTCGGAAAGCAGCAGCTCAATTCGGTCCAGCCAAACACGATTGGCCGGGCCCGCGCCCAGGCTGAGCCCGAGGCTGTTGATGAATCCGCCGGTCGCCATGTACCCCTGTTGATCGCCTTCCGCCAGCCGCTCCTGCGCGAAATTCCGCCGGATGTCGAATCGCATCCAGCCGTCCGCTATCGGGTCTGCCTTGAGGTCCACAGTGCTGGCGGATTTTCTCGACGATTCAAACCAGTACGTCAGGAAGACGCCCAAGTCCGAGGCTTCCTGTTGTTTGGCATACAGCCGCAGGAGAAAAGGACGCTCGAAGACCGGCAGATACACCGGCACGCCGAACCAGCTCCGGCCCGCTTGCGTGGATGCGGAGACGGCGAGCACGGCACTCCCGCTGCCCCCGGGGGAATGCTCGGAATCCAGCCGGTTCTCTGACACGTTGCGCCCCTGCTCTTCAACCATCTTCTCGAGTGGCTTCGCCTGAGGGTTCGCAAACGACTTGACGATCAGGAATGGGGCTTCAGGCCACAATGCCGATTTCTGTCCGGGCTCCAATTCCGCGGCCAGCCGCTCCAGATAATCCGCGGGCTTGCCGCTGCCCATCCCGGCCGCCGAAAAGGCCCGCAAGGCTTCCGCCGTCGAACGGCCGTCCAGATACATTCGCCCGAGGCCGGTCCCGAACTGCGCCAGCTCGGCACGGTCCTCGTCCGTGGCGAAGTAATACTTCGAGGTCCAGAACTCCACCGCGGCTTCGAGTTCTTCGAGCGACTGCGGCAGTTCCTTCATCCCGGCATGGGCCTGGGCCCGCAGCAAATGAACCTTTCCCCAGTGGTCGCTCCGGTTCACCCCGGTCTTGAGCGCGCCCGTGCACAATTCAATCACCCGTGCGTAATCACCCTTGGCGAGCGCGTCGCGCGCATACGACTCAAATGTGGACACTTGATACTGCGTCACTTCCAGCGCAAGGCTGCGAATGAGCAGGATGCCCGGAACGAGCGCCGCCGTGAGCAGGACCCACAGGAGCGCCACTTTCGCGCGGGACAGACCGATTTTGCACTCGCTTTCGATGATTTGCTCTGCCATGATGCTTCGTAGAATGAGGGTTGAGCGGCGTGCATGTCAAATCGCCCCGCAATAACCTTGCGGGAGTGGGGCGGCCTTGACTATCATGTCTCTTGAATTGGGGGCATGGGCCGTACAGAAGGAGTGAGGTTTGCCCGAAGCGCGCGAAAAACGTTCTGTTTTAATCTGCTGTCTGCTGACAGACGCGCTCATTTTGTGGGCCGCGTTTAGTGCCGCCTCGCTCACGCGCATCCACACCCTGACCTATCTGGACAGCCTCTGGCTTCTGTATCGCGATCAGGCCGTGTGCATCGTCCTCTTGCTGGCGGCGATTCTCACGGCCAGCGGCTACAACCCCGTCCGGTTGACCGACCGCTTTGATTCCGTCTACTTCGCCTGCCTCGGCATTGGCGTGATGGCGGGACTGATCTTCGGCGCGAGCCGCCTGATGCCGGAGGGCATCCTCGCGATTTCAGGGCGCGAGCTGATACTCGGGCCCTGCCTGGCCGTGCTCGCCTTCACGCTCTGGCGCTACTATCTCGGCACGCTCAGCTCGCGATTCTCGTCGCTGCACCGCTTCTTCTACGTGCTCGGCCCGGAACCCCAGGCGCGCCGGGTCGCCGAGGAAATCAGCGCCCGGCCCGATGTGCGGGCGGACGCGCGTTACAGCAGCCTGGAAGACCTGAAACGCCTCGTCGAGACCGCCGGAAACACTGCACTGCTCAACCGGGGGGCGATCATCGTCTCGTCCGCCGGGCGTTCCGAGAACGCCCCGCAACTCCTGGAATTCTGCGAGTATCACTGCGGGCGCACGTTTCTCTACCCCACATTGAGCGACCTGCTCTTCTTCCGGCAGAGCCGCCTGCTGGCGATTGCCGGCGTGCCCTTGATTGAAGTGGCGAACCGGCAGGTCTTCTCCTCCTACGTGTATCTCAAGCGCGGCGTGGACTTCGCCTGCGCCACCGCGGGCCTCCTGCTCGCCTGTCCCATCATGTTGGCCACTGCGATGGCCATCAAAGTGACCTCGCCGGGTCCCCTCTTCTACACGCAGGAACGCATGGGACAGCACGGCCGCCGCTTCCGCCTCTACAAGTTCCGCTCCATGATAGTCAACGCCGAGGCGCAGACCGGTCCCGTCTGGGCGGCCTCGAACGACGCGAGAATCACCCCCGTCGGCCGTTTCATCCGGAAGCACCGCATCGACGAAATCCCCCAATTGCTCAACGTGCTGAAGGGCGACATGAGCCTTATCGGGCCGCGTCCGGAACGACCCCACTTCCATGAGGAATTCTGCCAGAAATGGCCGCTCTTCGAACGCCGGCTCGCGGTGCGCCCAGGCGTCACCAGCCTGTCGCACGTGCTGGGCTCCTACGACTCCGAGCCGGAAGACCGCCTGCGCTACGACCTCATGTACATCAGCAGCCTCTCGCTCGTCACGGACATCAAGATCCTCGTGGCCACGGTCCGTGTGGTGCTCGGCGCGAAGGGAGCGCAGTGACATGACCACCCCGGACTTCGAGCGCTCCCGCAAGCGGCTTTATCAGTGGGCGCTGACGATTGCCTGCGCGGCCTGCGCCCTGATCGCCGCCAACGCAGCGCTCGCCTATCGCGTCTCCGTGCTGCGCGAACGCAGCCCCTGGACTTACCTGAAGGCCGCAGAATCGCTCAAGGCGCGCAACAACTGGGCGGGCGCCGTGCAGATGCTCGAGGAAGCGGCCAACCGCGATCCGCAGTCGCCGGTGGCCTGGGAACGGATGGGGCAGATCCAATACAACCAGGAGCAGTGGGAGAAGGCCCTCTTCGCCTTTCAGAACGCGCTGGATCGCGGCAGCCGCGACACCGACGCGCGCGGAAAAGTCATCTGGTGCCTCATTCACCTGCGCCGCTTCGACGGCGCCGCGGCCTTCGCCAAGGCCTGCATCGATGAGGGCGACCCGTCGCCGTACCTCCCGCGCTATGCGGCCGAAGCTTATCGCCGGGCCGGCCGATACGCCGAGGCCATCCCCTATCTCGACAAGGCGCTCGAAGGCTTTCCCGACGACCTCTACCTCATGGAACTGCTGCTTCAGTGCTATAAACATCTTGGGAACCAGCAGAAGGCCGCCGAGATTCAGCAGCGCATCGAACGGCTTCAGGGCCGCTGATCGTCCGCCGCCAGGTCTGCCGGGATTGCGCCGTCCGCCGCCACGATGCGATCCATCGCCGCCGCAAAGCGGTCAATGACGTGCTCCCGATCATGGAACGCCGACCGCTGCAGCGCGTTCTCCTGCCAATGGCGGAACGTGTTGCCATCGGCCGATTCCAGGGCGGAAGGCACCGCATCGAGTTGTTCCCACGAGAACCACGGGCCCGGCTGCGCCACGTGCATTTCCAGGCCGAGCGGACTCTCCGCGTCGCACACCGCCAGAATCGGACTGCCAGAAACCAGCCCCGCAATCATTTTGCTGGGCAGGAACGATCCCCCGCTGCCCGCTTTCTCCGTGATGACGAAGTAGTCCGTTTCATGCAATGCCCGGGCATATCCGGTCTCGTCCAGCAGGTCGCCGAACACAAAGCGTGCGTCCCCGCACAGGCGGACCCATTCCCGGACCTCGCCTGCACGGCCGCCGTCCCCATGAATCCGGAACAGGAAGCGGGCCGAACTCCGCTGCAGTGCCTGGCAGAATCGAAGCAGGTCCTGCTTCGTGCCGATGTTACCCGAATACAGCAGCCTCGGCGTTTCGGCCGCGGGCCGGCCCAGCTTGGACGGCAATTGGGCCAGCTCCCCCGCCATCGACGCATGCAGCCAGTTGGGCATGTACAGAATCGGCTGCCGGCCCGTGCGGATCGCCTCCAGGCGCTGAATCATCACCGGCGATATCGAACTCCACACGTGCGCCTGGTTGAAGAACCAGCCCTGAATTCCGCCCATGGCGTGCTTCAGGGCCTTGCCCTTGACAATGCCGCCGGCCGCCGCCGCATCGGCGGACAAGTCCTGGACGTTCAGCCACAGCGGCTTCCGATAGACCCATTTGTTGAGCACCGCAAAGGCGACAGAGCCCACCAGCGGGCAAAAAACCATCACGAGGTCATAGCCGCGCCCGCGCAGAATCGACCTGCCCAGCGAGAGCAGGAACGACGCCTCGTAGAATAGGCGCTGCACAAGGGAATTCGGTTTCGAGGGAATGAAGATCCCAAAACGCTCTACGTGCACGCCATGATCTTCATAGCGCTCCACGGACAGGCCGTTCTTCCCGCTCTTATCGCGCCATTCCGGATAATATGGATACGCGCAGCGAACCGTCACGTCCAAACCGCGCTCCGCCAGGCCGTAGGCCAGATCGCTGAACAGCGCGCCGCCCCCGCCAAAATCCGGGTTGAACACGTTCACCACGATCAACAGCCGTGGCTTGCCTGTACTCATGCTCGGCCCTGTTCCTTCTGCCAGAAATCACCCGCGCCCGCCGCACCGCCGCCGGAGAAAAAGACATGGGATGGGGACATCCCCATCCCGCGACACTGTACAGCATGCCCCCCGCGATTCTCAACGAAAACGGATGGACCCGCTGCCCTGGGAGCGCGGAACTGTCTGATTACTTCACGGAAGGGAATCTCCTGTACTCTCTTGCGCCTTCTGTGCCTCCTGAACGCTCTGTGGCCGGCGCCACCGCGTCCCTGTGCCGCGGGGTCTGCTCCGCTGGAGAACGCTCTTGACTGTCAGGAAGTGTCCGCCTATTCTGAAGGCCGACAGTTGTTGTGCGATCACGCAACGGGGGAGAATCGAAGATGCCGGCAACCAAGTATGTCGTCGTGGGGAAGAAGTTCGAACTCCAGTGCCCGAATTGTCCCGCGGAGATGAGCGTGCCGATTGACCGGGCAGGGGCCGCGGTGGCCTGTTCCCTTTGCGGCTGTCCGATTCCGGTGCCTGTCCTGCAGCACCCCGAACCGCAACACCTCCACCGACCCTCCCTCGAGCGGGGCGAACGCGGGAAACTAATCACCTTGCTGGGCGCTTCGGCGGCCGTGATCCTGCTGCTTGGGGGTGCGGCGCTCGCCGTGGGCGCAACGGGGGGGCCGGTTTCCCTTGCGGTGTTCGCGCTCAATTTTGCCGCGGGCTGGCTCGCAACGGGCGCCTTGCTCGCGCCGCTCCTTTTCCCCGCGCGCGTCCCGGAATGGATGACCGGGCACTCGCAGTGGCTGGGGTATCACTGGCTCTTCGTGCCGATGGCCTGTGCGGCCTTCTTCTTCGCGTGGCTGACATACTCGCCGTAGCCTGCGGGCGCGCCCGGCCGGATCAGAATTGGTTGCGGTAGTCTTTGAGTTCCTTCGGCTGTTCTTCCGCCGCTTCCCAGTAGCTTTCCGAGGACGGCAGCCACTTCCGCTTGAGGGGATCCTCGCTGAAAATGGCCACAAGAATGCGCACGGGCGTGATCAGCAGGAAGAAGGCGACGGAGAGCAGGAGGCGCGTCATCACCCAGTTCAGCACCTCGGCGAACTTCATCCACACGACAAACAGGGGTTCGAGCACTTTCGGGACGGCGAGGCCCAGCACGAGGAAGACCGCGGCCACCGCAAAGAAGTACGTGGGAATGTGCTCGAAGCCGTGCAGCCCCCATCGAATGCAGCCCACGACACTGATGGCCGCCGCCATGAGCAGGCCGAACTTCCGTTGCTCGACCCGGCTGGATGTGTCCAATTTCTTCACGCTTCTGTCTTCCTCACACCGCGGCGTTAATCCAACTCATACTCCGCGCGCCAGTCGTATTCGTCTTTCCAGGGCTTCTGCTGCGTCTTGTCCAGCACGCACGTGCCCAGGATAAGATAGTCCATGTGCGTGCGCATGAAACACGTGTAGGCCTCTTTCGGCGTGCACACGATCGGCTCCCCGCGCACGTTGAACGACGTATTGATGATCGTCGGGCAGCCCGTCTTGCGGTAAAACGCCTCCATCAAATCGTAAAAGCGCGGATTGTCCGCGCGCGCCACTGTCTGGATGCGGGCCGAGTTGTCCACGTGCGTGATCGCGGGAAGATCCGAGCGGACCACGCGGAGCTTGTCAAAGCCCTGGGCCGCCTTTTCCTCGGCGCTGAGCGTCCGCAGGCGATCATGCCGCACGTCGGCCACCAGCAGCATGTAGGGACTCTCGTGGCCGCGCAAGTCAAAGCATTCATCCGCGCGATCCGCCATGACGGACGGCGCGAACGGCCGGAACGATTCGCGGAACTTGATCTTGAGGTTGAGCACGGACTGCATCTCGCGCGACCGCGGATCGCCCACAATGCTGCGGGCGCCGAGCGCGCGCGGCCCGAATTCCATCCGGCCCTGAAACCAGCCGGCCACTTTCTCGTGCGAAATAATGTCCGCAACCGTGTCCGCGAGATCTGCCTCCCGCACCCGGGTGTACGGAATCCCTTCTTCCTTCAGATACGCCTCGATCTCGTCGTCGGAATACGCCGGCCCAAGATACGAGGCCTTCTGCAGGCGCGGATTCGGAACGCGCGGATTGCCCAGCAACTGATGCCAGGCGAAGAGGGCCGCCCCCAACGCGTTCCCGCCGTCGCCGGAGCAGGGCTGAATCCAGATGTCCTCGAAGGGACCCTCGCGGAGCACGCGGCCGTTGGCCACGCAGTTGAGCCCCACGCCGCCCGCTATCGTCAGGTGTTTCATGCCCGTGACTTTCCTGGCATGGCGCGCGATGTTGAGCATGATCTCTTCCGTGACCACCTGAACCGATTTCGCCAGATCCATTTCGCGCTGCGTAATCTTGGATTCGGGCTTCCGCGCCGGCCCGCCGAACAGCGCGGCAAAGCGCCGGTTCGTCATGCGAAGCCCCGCGCAATAATCGAAATACTTCATGTTCAGCCGGAACGATCCATCCTCGCGGAGGTCGATCAGTTCCCGCTTGATCACGTCGACAAACGTGGGATCGCCGTAGGGGGCAAGCCCCATCAATTTGTACTCGCCGCTGTTGACCCGGAATCCGGTGAAGTACGTGAACGCCGAATACAGGAGCCCGAGCGAGTGCGGAAAGTTGATCTGCTGCAGCAGCTCGACCTGATTGCCGCGGCCCACGCCGTAGGCCGTCGTCGCCCATTCGCCGACGCCGTCCACGGTTACAATCGCCGCTTCCTCATACGGGCTCGGGAGAAAGGCCGCGGCCGCATGCGACAAGTGATGCGTCGCAAAGAGTACCTCGCCCTTGAACCCCAGTTCGCGGCGAATCGTGCCGCGCATGAACAGTTTCTCTTTCAGCCATGGCGGCATCTGTTCCCAGAACACGCGCAGGCCCTTCGGGGCCGTGGCCAGGTTCGTCATCAGCAGCCGCTCGAACTTCACGAAAGGCTTGTCGTAGAACACGACATAGTCCAGTTCGTCCAGCGTAATCCCGCGTTCGCGCAGGCAATACTCGATCGCACCGCCCGGGAAACGGGGATCGTGCTTCTTCCGCGAGAAGCGTTCCTGCTGCGCCGCCGCCACGATCTCTCCGTCGCAAACGAGGGCCGCCGCACTGTCGTGATAGAAGGCTGAAATTCCGAGAATATTCATGAATACCTGCGTGCCTTGTCTCGCGTCATCCTACCTGCTGTTCTCCCCGGGAATCAACTGCTCCATTGCGGATGCACCGGCCCGCGGCGGGACACAAACGGCGGGATTCCCTGCGCCACGCGGCGTGTGTTAGAGTGATGGCGGCTCCAGTGACGGATGGGTTTGGATACGAGGACCATGACTAAGCCGCCAGTGCCTCCCAGTTCAGACAGTTCCGCGGATGTCTTCGAGTCTTCCGCCATCGACCGCATTATCGGGCGCCTGCGAAAGCAGCCCTACAGCAAGGCGGTCGCGGTGCGGACCGTACTCCTCCTGCTGATCGCCGCGGGCGCCCTCGAATTCGGCGCCCGCCTCCTGCTGGGATTGGGCTGGATCTCCGCCGCGCTCGGCGATGTGATCGGCTTCTTCTCCCTCGCCTGCCTGTGGGTCGCGCTCCTCTACGTATTCCAGCGCGTACACACGCTCCCCCTCGTGCGCGTGACAGTCATCGCCAGCATGAGCTGCGCCGTCATCTTTCAAATCAGCGATCTCCTGGACGAGATCCCGGCCCTGCAGGACTATCCGCTCCTGGCGAAAGAGGCCCCCGCCCACAAAATCATTGAACAAAGCATCGTCGGGCTCGGCGGACTCATTCTTGTGGCCGGCTTCTGCTTCGCCCTGCTCGAGAATGAAGAAGTGCTCCGTGAACTGAATACGGAGCGCAAGCGGCTCTTCGAGAACATCGCCGAACGCCGCCGCGCCAAGCGCGCACTGAAAGAGGCCCACCGCGCCCTCGAAGCCAAAGTGCAGGAACGCACCGCCGCCCTCGCCACGCTCAACGAACAACTCCGGGTGGAGCTTTCGGAAAGAAAGCGCGCCGAAGCGACCCTGGCCGGACGCCTGCGCATCGAGGAAGGGCTGGCGGCCTGCTCGCATGCGCTCCTGGCAAGTGCCGAGCCCGAAGAAGCGCTCAACAGCGCCCTGCATCAGCTGCTCACCATCTCCGGGGCCAGCCGCGTCTATATCTTCGAAAATCGGGATGATCCGGCGCTCGGCCTCTGCATGGAAATGACGCACCAGGTCTGGGATCCCGCCCAGGCCGATGCCTGCGGTCCGGGAACGCGCGTTCGGGAACCCTACCGCAACGGCTTTGAGCGGTGGTACATCGAACTCTCGCAGGGACGTCCCATCGCGGGGCCCACCGACTCCCTCCCCGAGAAGGAACAGGCGCGCCTCGCCCCCTACCACATCCTTGCCCTGCTCGCGCTGCCCATCGGTTGGGAAGGGCATTGGCGCGGCTTTCTCGGCTTCGATGACGTCCATGTCGCGCATGGCTGGAGTCATGAAGAAGTACGAATGCTGCAAACCGCCGCCGAGATGGTTAGCGCCTGCCGCGAACGCCAGCGGGCCGAGGAATCCCTGCGCCAGGCCTACGACTCCCTCGAACGCCGCGTGGCCGAACGCACCGCGGACCTCACGCGCACCAATCAGCAGTTGCAGCAGGAGATCGTGGAACGGCATCGCGCCGAGGAAGAAAAGGCCCGGCTCGAGTCGCAACTGATTCAGGGACAAAAGATGCAGGCCATCGGCACGCTGGCCGGCGGAATTGCCCACGACTTCAACAACATCCTCTCGTCGATTCTCGGCTACAGTGAGTTGGGGATCCGGAAGCTCGATCCGGAAAGCCCCTTCCAGCGCAATTTCCGCGAGATTCTCAAGGCGGGAAACCGCGCCAAGGAACTCGTCCGTCAAATCCTCATCTTCAGCCGCCAATCAGAACAAGAGCGGACGCCCGTGCACCTCCATCTCATGGCAAAAGAGGCCATCGCGTTCATGCGCGCCTCGACGCCCGCAAACATCGAAATCCGGCAGGCGATCGACTCCAATTCCGGCGCCGTGCTCGCCGACCCCGGGCAGATGCACCAGGTCATTCTCAACCTATGCACGAACGCGCAACACGCCATGCGCCGCACCGGCGGCGTGCTCCGGGTCTCCGTCGAGCCCGTGGCCCTGGGCGAACCGCTCCACACGGCCCACGGACATCTCGAACCGGGCGACTATGTGACCCTCACGGTCAGCGATACCGGGCACGGCATGGACGCCAGCACCCTGGAACGCATTTTCGAGCCCTTCTTCACCACGAAAGGCGTGGGCGAAGGCACCGGAATGGGGCTCGCCATCCTGCATGGCATCGTCATCGGGCTGAACGGCGCCGTCAGCGTGGAAAGCGAACTCGGCAAAGGCGCCACGTTCCGCGTATATCTGCCCCGTCACCGCGGACCCGAACCCGAACGGCCCATCGCCATGCTCGAATCCCTGCGGGGCTCGGAACGCATTCTGGTCGTGGACGACGAACCACAGCTCGTCAATCTCTGGATTGAGATCCTCGGGCAGTTGGGCTATCAGGTCTCGCCCTACTCCGACAGCCTCGCCGCCCTGAAATCCTTCCGAGAAGACCCGAACCGGTTCGATCTCGTGCTGCTGGATCAGACAATGCCCAACATGACCGGCGCGCAATTGGCCAAGATCATGCTTGAAACCAGGCCGAAACTGCCCATCATCCTCGCCACCGGTTTCAGCGAGACGATTTCGCCGGAAGAGGCCAAAGCGATGGGCATTCGAGATTTCGTCTATAAGCCGATCCTGGGCAACGACCTCGGCCGCGCCGTGCGCCGCGCGCTGGATGCCCAGGAGGCATAGGCGCCGGCACGAAGACCGGAATAGCGCCGAAGCGCATGAATGAAACGGGCCGCGGGAGGAATCCTTCCGCGGCCCGATGGCTGTCCGTGGGGCGATGCCTACATCTTCTGCATCATCGCCAGGAAGTCGTGGTTCGTCTGCGTCTTCTTCAGCTTCTCTATGAGCAGCTCCGTGGCTTCGGTCAATTCGAGCGGGCTCAGCACGCGCAGCAGCAGCCAGATGCGCTCCAACTCATCGGCCGGAATGAGCAGCTCTTCCTTGCGCGTGCGCGACTTGAGCACGTCCAGCGCGGGGAAGATGCGCTTCTCCATCAGGCGGCGGTCGAGATGGATCTCCATGTTGCCCGTGCCTTTGAACTCTTCAAAGATCACGTCGTCCATGCGCGAGCCGGTGTCGACGAGCGCCGTGGCGATGATGGTGAGCGAGCCGCCTTCCTCGACGTTGCGCGCCGCACCGAAGAAGCGCTTGGGCTTCTGCAGCGCATTGCTGTCGAGACCGCCCGAGAGCACCTTGCCCGACGGCGGGATCACGGTGTTGTAGGCGCGCGCGAGG
>CAILVY010000033.1 GCA_903837785.1 Candidatus Hydrogenedentota bacterium | reverse complement strand
TCCCATCACCACAGGCACCACCGGACAGATACCGCCAGCCAAACCAGTACCAGCCTCAGAGCGCCGCGGTCCCAACAAGACCGAGGCCGAGTACCGACAGTACCACCTTCGCAGTCTGGATGCCAGGTACGAGGCGCTGACATTCCGCCTGGCCAACGGGCACCGCTACACCCCAGACTGGATCGTGTTCGAGGACGGCCGCCCCACACAGTGCCACGAGTGCAAGGGCTCCTATGCCCTCCACAGCCAGCAAAGGGCACGGCTTGCCTTCGATCAGGCGCGGGTGGAGTTCCACGGCCTGCGCTGGTTCTGGGCTGTCAAAACCGCCAACGGATGGGAAGTGACACCCGCCCCCTTAGGTACTCTCGAAGGGGGGAATGGGGTACAGGTGCGCACAGCGCCCTTTCTTCGCAAAAATGGGGCTGAAACATGAAAAAGACCGGACCAGGCACAGGAAACCAGCGCCGCGCATGGACACGTGGCAAGTACGGCAAGAAGGCCGTGAAGGGCAAGCCAGATCCGGTTCCGCCGAAGGTAGCGGTGCCTGCCGGGCTTGCGGCGATGCGGCCGCGCGATCGGCTGGACGCGATTCACGCGATGCAGGCGATGCTGGATTACAAGGTCCGGCAGGGTGAGCTGGTGGAGAAGGCGGCGGTGGAGGCGGGGCACGCGGAAATGCGTGAGATTGTGCGGAACGATCTGATCGGCACGTTGCCGTTGCGGTTGGCTGGTGATTTGAGTGGACGGGCGCACACCCCGGCGGAGGTTCGGGCGCGTGTGCTGGCGGTGGTGCGGGACATCATACGCGGATGGACGAAGGCCGGGATACCGGCGGAGGCGGAACAATGAAAATCAGCGGAAAGTCTCTATGCGTATTTGGATCACGAACGCTTGCGGAAAGCGAGGAATAACATGGGATACCAAGGATGGAATTGGTTGTTGCCAAAATCGAAGGTGCAGCGCGGAATCCCCCTTGTGTACGGGGTTGTGGCCATGAAGCCGATGGAAGGTTTCCCCGCTGGCCGGATGCGGATACGGATGCGGAACACGGACTATGTGCGGGTGTTCATTCGCCCGCCGGAGGGTGGCATCCGTCATTTTGCGATCCGGGAGAACGGCAGCGGAGTCTGGGTCCCGGCGGTGGAGATCGGCGCGAACAAAACAGCAAGCCAAAACTCCACCGGTCAGACTCCGGCGGCAAAAAGCTGGCTGTGTCGGATCATTGGACACAGATGGATCACACACGGACAATACCGCGTAGGCGACATGGAGGCAACGCGGGCAACCGTCTGGGGATGCTGTACTCGATGCGGCACGCCGACACCAACGGTGATCGAACGGAATCCTGCCAACAGAGCATCATCCACCTCTGCCACATGAACCCCTACAACCCCATCCACGGGATCGCCGAGCCGCTCGAAATCCCAACGGCTGAATGGTGCGCCGAAAACCTATACCTCTCCCCGCGCATCCCCACCGCCAAGCCGGGCGCGTGGCGGGCCGACAACGTGGCGGCGCTGTGTTGCCCAGGAGGACCTCTTGAGGCGCTTGACGATCCGGCCTGCGAAACCGTGGTAGTCTGCAAGGGGGCGCAGTCCGCCATGACCACTACCGCCTATGCCTGGCTGGCCAAGTGCCTTGACCTTGACCCCGGCAGCGCCTTGATCGTCATGAACAGCACCCAGGACGCACGGGACAAGTCAGCCGAAACGTGGCGTCCGATGTGGGAGGATTCGCCGCGGCTGAAGCGTCACCTCCCGGCGAACCGGCGCCGTGAATGGACGAAGCTGTACCAGCTCATCAACAAATCACCGGTGTACTGGATGGGCGCCAACTCCCCAGGCCGCCTGGCATCCAAGCCGATCCGGCGGCTGATCCTGGACGAAGTGGACAAGTACCCGCAGAAGTTCGGGGCCGACAAGGAACGCCGGGAGGCGGGCGCCGCCGCCCTGGCTGAGCAGCGGACCAAAACTTTCCGGCAGGCCGGACTCGCCAAGATCGTGGTGTTCAGTACCCCGACAACCGACACCGGTGAAGTCTGGAAGCGATACGAGCAGGGGGATAAGCGTGCGCTCTATGTGCGCTGCCATGCATGCCGGGCCGATCAGGTCATGGTCTGGCAGAATTTCCGGGTGGACATGGACCTGGCCAGGACTGACCCAGGCGCAGCCGTAGCCGGGTGCCACTACGAATGCCCGCACTGCAAGGCGGCATGGTCAGATCACCAGCGTTGGACGGCGATCGATGCCGGCGAATGGCGGGCAACATGCCAGCCGCGGGATCCGCGCTGCCGATCGTTCCACATGCCGGCGTGGTACTCCAAAATGGTCACGCATTCGTACCTGGCGGCGCAGTGGATCAAGGCGCAGGACGGGATATCCGGGCTGCAGGACTTCATCAACAGCGAGTGCGGGGAGCCGTTCCGGCACTACGACAACCAGATCCGGGACGAAATCTTCATCAACCTGGAAGGCGCCTACGAAGAGGGGCATGGATTTGCTGATGCGGAAACGTACCTGCCAATCTATGCCGGACGGGAGCGGCACGTTTTCGGCGGGGTGGACGTGCAAAAGGGCTATCTGGTGGCAACATTCAGGCAGTTTGTGGACGGCGGGGATAGCGGGGGGGTTTGGGCCGGGAGCGTGTCGGGTCTCGATGCTCTGGATGCCATGGCGGAAAAGTACGGGGCCAAGTTCGTGCTGATGGACCAGCGCTACCGGACGCGGGAGATCCAGGAATGGTGTTTCGATCACTCGGGCTATCTGCCATGCGAGGGCGTCAAGACCAGGGCCCGGAGCATCTACACGATCAACACTCTGGACCTGGACGAAGGCAAAAGCACGAAGATTGGATTCCGGGTAATCGAGATGCTGGCCCATGATGGCGACCAGATCAAGGACATCCTGGCCAATCTGATGCAGGGGCGCGGCGGGCGCAAGTGGTTTGTGCCGCGGGGATACGCCAGTCGGGCGGACTACTGCCAGCAGATGACGGCGGAGCGGTCAGTGAATGGCAAATGGGTCAACCCCGGCGGCCGGTCTAATCATTTTTGGGATGCAGAGGTTTTGTGTCTATTGGCCGCGTTGCGGTTTGGAGTCTTCAACCTTGGAGGATCAAAGAATGCCTGAATGTCACAGATGCCCGTTGGACGGTAGTGGGAGCAAAGAGTGCCTGAAATGTGCCGGGCCGAGCGAAACGCCAATGTGCCACGGGCGGGTGCATGTTCAGGCGGACGTGTTGGATCACGGGGAAAAGCCGATTCGGCCTGCTCCATCAACAAGCGCAACAACACCACAGCAGTGGACTCTGGCTAATCGTTTGTTGTCGATAAACAGGAAGGATAAATCCACCAGACGCCGGGATGCTTTGATTCTTAAAATCGCGCATCCCGAGATGAGTCTAGAGGAAATTGGAAGGAGAATAGGAGTTTCTAAGGTGCGCGTGTATCGATACCTAAATGGGAACGCTTGTTAACATTTCGGCTATAGGTAGGGACGCGGTGTCCCATGCCTATGAGCACAGCGACCTCTGCCCTTATAGCCAAGCTGACAGACGACGTTGCATCTGTAACGGATGAAACGGACCGGCTTGACGCCGTTGTCTGGCTTGAAGAATACGCGGTGGCACTCCCGGCATCCATCGCTTCGACCGCAAGCAACATCCAGAGCTACAGCATTTCCGGCCGCCAGGTGTCATACCGTACCCTGGATGAACTCCGGAGCCGGGTGGAGTGGTTACGGGCGCAGATTGATGGCGTCCTATACGGGCGCGGTGGCGTGGTGGACAACCGCTATGGGATCGGGGGGATGACGCCATGAGCTGGATCGGGCGTATTTTGGGACTCGGGTACGACTCCGGGGAGTCAAGCCATATCCGGTCCGATCTCGGGTACAGCCGTCGCACGCCGTGCGACGAAGATTCGATGGTCAATCCGGACGGTACGCTGGAATTAACGCGCCAAAAATCAATTGATTTACGCAGAAACGGCGGACCGGTTTCTGGCGTGTGCGACCGGATTGCCTCTTTTGCGGTGGGGTCAACCGGGCTCCGCCCGATCGCTTTAACCAGTGACGAAAAGTGGAACACGGAAGCCGAGGACTGGTTTAACTACACCTTTGGTCCTGCGTGCGACTACCGGCGCCGCGTCACGCTTTGGCAGCTCCAATGGCAAGCCGTATCGTTGCGCCCGATCATGGGCGGAATGTACTGGCAACTCATGAAGGACGGCACGATCCGACCGATCGAGCCGGAGAGGATCCGCAATCCGAAAGACCGGGAGCAGCAGGTCGGATGCATGGACGGCGTCAAGGTTGACCAGGAAACCGGGCGCATTCTCGGGTACTGGATTCACCAGCGGGATAAGGATGGCGGATTCAGCGGGCCGCACGCAGAAACCTACGTTCCGGCGAACGAGATCATCCCTGTCATTCGTCCAGCCTGGCGCCCTGACCAGGTGCGCGAAATCCCGGACTTCGCCGCGATTGTCCCCCACCTTCAGGACCTGAAGGATGCTAACACGATCACACTGAACACCATGAAAACCCAGTCCAAGCCGTTTGGCTTTCTGGAAACCATGGGCGGGGCCGGGGCTAACAGTATGCCTCGGGGGATGACGCGGACAGTCGGGGAGCGCAAGCGGTTTCAGGTGGACATGCTGGAGATCCTCCACCTGAACCATGGCGAAACGATGAAGCTGTCCAGTTCCCCCACGCCGGGAACCACCCATATCCCCTACATGCAGATGCAGTACGGGCTTGCCTCGGGCGGCATCAATTACCCCTACGAATTTTTCACGCTGGACTTCACGAAGTGCGACTACGCCCGCATGAAGTCCGTGCTCCTGCTGATTAACAAGGCCACGCGGGATTGGCAGGCATGGCTGGCGGAGTCCATGACGAAGCTGTGGGCATGGCGAATTGCCATGGCCATCCGTGATAAGGAACTGCGGCCGGCGCCGATGGGTGTTGACGGTAAGAACCAGTGGCGGCTTGTGGACTGGCAGGCCCCGGAAGAGCTTTGGATCGATCGGCAGGAATCCGCGCAATCCGACATGCTGGAATACCAGATGCGGCAGGGTTCGATATCTCAATTCGCCCGGCGCCGCGGCAAGGATCTGGAGGACGTGCTCCGCGCCCAGGCCCGCGACATGAAGCTGGTGGCCAGGGTGGAAGTCGAGGAAGGCGTTCCGGTTGGATCTCTCGTGCCCAAGGTGCAGATCCCTGGCCAAACGGATGCCAAGCCCGCGAAAGACAAGCCTGATAAACCGACTAAGCCGGAGGATGCCAACGATGAATGAACCCTCTTTGCTCCGCTGCATGACCGCCCTGATGCTGGAACCGTGGCTGCTGACTCCGGCCATGCACAACACGCTTTGCGAGATCGTCATGGCTCACATGACCAACGCCGATGCGCAGCACGTCAAGGCCGCGTCATTTGGGAAGAATCCCGCGCCGCGGGAATATGGCATGGTCGGTGATGGCGTTGCCGTTGTCCCTGTGGACGGTGTGATCGGGCGCAAGTTTTCATCCTCGCTGTATTCCTCCGGCGTGACCAGCGTCGATGTATTGGCGCGGCTGCTGCGGGATGCTGGCGACGATCCCCAGGTCAAGTCTGTGCTGATGCTAATGGATTCCCCTGGTGGATCCGTGCAAGGCGTTCCGGAAGCCGGGTACGCAGTAAAGGCATTGACCGAGAAGAAACCCGTGATCGCGTATGCTGACGGGCTCATGTGCAGCGCAGCGTACTGGATCGCGTCACAGGCGAATGCCATCTACTCCTGGAACGAATCCACGATTGGAAGCATCGGGGTTTATTCCGCCCACCTAGACACGTCCCGCAAGGCCGAAAACGAGGGGGCCGTGGTGGAGATGTTCAAGTCCGGGAAGTTCAAGGGCATGGGATATCCGGGGACCAGCCTGACGGATGAAGAGCGGGCGATGATCCAGAGGCGGGTGGACGAGATCGGCGTCCAATTCCGGTCCACCGTCCGCGCCGGCCGTGATCCCCGCCAGATTTCTGATGACACGATGCAGGGGCAATCATTCAGCGCGGCGGAGTCCATCCAGAACGGGCTGATCGACGGCATTTGCAGCATGGGTGACGCGGTTCTGGAATGCGAAATGGCGGCCAAGTTGCGCGGTTAAGGTGTTAACGTTTCGGCTATAGGTAAAGGGACGAATCAAATCAACAAACGGGAGAAGACGATGAATCGGTTTCTGATGATTGTGGCGGCTCTGGTAGTGGCAGGCAGCGTTTTTGCGGACACGGCGACGATCTCCGTGACGGTGACGAACGGGCAGACAGCGACCCTGTCGAGCGCGATCCCGGCGAGTGGTGAAATTGACAAGATCGAATTCGTGCAGGATTCGGCGGCCACATCGACCGTCGTTGTTGCCACCTACACCGGGACCACGGCCATCGAAACCCTGGCCAGCCTTACCGATTGGGCAACCGCTACCAAGCTCGTGATCCCCCGGCGCGTTGGCACGACGACTGCCGGCGTGAGCCTTACGGCTGCAGCCATTGCTGGATCCGATGCAACCACAAACACAACCGGAACAGCGCTGATTGCAGCGTATGAAAAGGCCGTTATTGGCGGAAATCTGAAGATGTCCGTTACTGGCACCGCCAACGATGGATCGAATCCGGTCACGGCCACGATCTACTACCGCCAACTCCAGAAGTAAGGGGTGCATCATGGCAACGCTTGCAAAAGACCTCGTGGAAGCCAACGGTCAGATTGAGATTCTCAAGGCCAGCCTGGCAACCCTGACCCAGGAACGCGACACCGCGAAAGCCAGCGTGGCCGAGTTGTCGGATAGCCTGAAGGCCGAGCAGGACGCGCATACCGCGACCAAGGCCACGCTGGACGTTGAAGTCAAGGCGCATGCCGAGGTTAAAGCGAAGCTCGATGCCGAGATTAAGGTGCACGGCGAAACCAAGGAATCCCTGGCCGAGGCGAACCGCAAGCTGGCCGATCCCGGCTATCTGATGGCGAGCGTGTCCGGCAGCAAGACGGCGGTGGCCGAGGGCGGGATTGCCGAGACGCAGGCTGCGTTGGAAGGCACCCGGACCCGGGCGCAGCTTGAAGCCGAGTACGCAAAGATTGACGGCAGCACGATTGAAGGCGCGCGGGCGCGTGCCGAGTTCCGTGAGAAGCACAAGGATGTTTTGGGTTTGTAAGCAAAAAAGAAAGCGAGTCATCACATGGCAACCACAGTAGCGACGATCAATCAATCCCTGGTGGACAAGAAAGTCATCGAGGGGCTCCGTTCCATTCTCCCCGTTCTTTCGGCGATCAGCTATCGCCCGGTGACCGAAGGCAAGATCAAGAACGACAGCATCTACGTTCCGATCGCCACCGATCCCACGGCGCAGAGCAAGACGGCCGGGACGCTGGTGACGGCGAACGGCACCCTGGCCGGGACGCAGGTCCAGCTGTCGAACCACTACGCGGCCGGCTGGCAGTTCAACGAAGGCGAAGTCCCCGCCGATCTGTTCCCCGAGGCGTGGGCGGACAAGGTTTCCGGTTCAGTCTATGCCCTGGCGAAGCAGGTGGTGGATGCCACGCTCGCCCTGGTGACGGCGTCGAATTACGGCGACAGCGAAGGCACGGACAAGCTGACGGTGGCCATCGCTGATTTCGGCATGAGCGACCTGGCGACGCTCTGGCAGTACGGCGCGGCCAAGATCAAGCAGCGTCAGCGGACCTTCATCATGGGCCCGTCGGTTGCCGGCGCGATCTTCGGCGAAAGCGTGATCACCTCCAGCTTCTCGAACGTGGGCAACAACCTGGTGGCGACGGGCAATATCCCGAACCTCCTTGGCATGCCGGCGATCATGTACGATGCTTTCCCGAATAACAGCGAGAACCTCGCTTCCTGCATCGTTGGCAAGGCAGCGATGCTGGCCTGCTCCGCCCCGCCCCAGGCGCTTGGCGCCGCTGGCGAAGGCGCGGTGTCCGAGAGCCGCGTGATCATGGATCCCGACAGCGGGATCAGCGTGCTCTACAAATCGACCATCGAGGTTGGCGGCGCCGTCAAGGGCGAATGCTCGATACTCTACGGCGTGGCCAAGGGGCAGAACGCCGCCGTGCGTCACGAAACCGCCTGATAGGAGCCAGCCGCGGATGAACACCAAATGCTCACTCCTGGTCGCCTGGTTGAACGATGGGACGCTTCACTGCGTCCCGTCGGCCACGATGGCTCCGATTGACGAGCTGGCCGGGATCGTCCGCAAAGAGCGGGCGATCACGGTTGGCAAGAAGCAGATTCCCGTTGTGCAGGCGGTTGTGATCTCCGCGAATGGTGGGGCGGCCACGATGGTCAAGCGCATTCCGTGTGCAGCTGAAGCCAATCGCGAAAAGATCATTGCCGAGCAAGCCAAGGCCGAAGCGGAGGCGAAGGCCGCGAAAGCCAAGGCCGAGAAAGATTTGAAGTAAAGACTCCTCCTCGCGCTCGGGCCAGCGGTTACTCCTTCGCCGCTGGCCCATTTTCTTTATGAGCTTGGACACGACACAACTGGATGCGGACCTAGCCTTCATGGTGGCTGATCTGCCGGATTCGGTCACGTTCGACGCGCCGGACGGGCGTACGTTCGCTTGCTCTTCCACGGACACGTCCAAGGCGAAGCGGTTGCAGGAGGATGGGTTCCTGCCGTCGTACGACCTGACCGTCATTATCCGGGCGGCGCTGATGGTCAACCTGGCCAATGTGGCGGAGCCGATAGCGTTGCGCTCGAAGTTCACCCATGCCGCCAGCGGACTGAAGTTCCGGGTGGATCGGATTGTGGATGGGGCCGATGGCGTTTCTGTGCAGCTCGAATGTGTGCAGGTGACCTCATGAGCGTGTCCATGCGCATAGACACAAGGGAGTTCGCCCAGGCGCTGCGTGAATATGTGGCGGCCACCGGGAAGGACTCTGTGGAGGCTGTGAACCGGCAGGGCAAGAACTTCGCCATCCACTGCATCAAGCACACGAAGCGGGCGCGCGGCGCCGCAGCGATCAGGGCCCTGGCCAATGAGCCCTGGTGGCCGAAGTTCATCGCCAAGGTGATTGGTTCCCAGGCTGGAGCCGGAGCGGCTTCCGATGCCTACCGGGCGCAATGGTCGGCCCAGCAGAAGGCGATGCGGGACGCGGCCGGCCGCAAGGGTGCATGGAAGCTGACCAAGCAGGAAACCTCTTATGTCCGGTACGCCAAGGCGATGTCCAAGAAGATCCTCGGCAGTCGCACCAAGGCCATTTCGTTCCTGACTTTCTTCTTCCGTGTGCTGGCCCAGCGTATGGGGCAGTTCACCAAAGGCGGCGCTGTTCCTGGAGGGAAAAACTTCCCTGACTTTGCCACGGCAATTTCCCCAGCTACCCGAGCGAATATGACGTTGAAGCTGGACTCCGCATACAACTTTCGCCGGCGCGGGGCGAAAACATCCGCCCGCACGGAAAAGCTTCTGCAGGATGCCATCAATCGGGCACTGCCGGCAACAGTTCAGGATATGCGCGATTACACGGCCAAGAAGCTGGAAGAACGCGGTCGTGAATACAGCGGTAGGAGGGCTGTGGCATGAGCGCACCCTACTGGAATCTCCGGGCCAAAGTGCAGGACGCCGTGGCGGCCTATCTGGTATCCGCATCCAGCGGCGAATTCATCGCGTCCGATGATTGGGCTGGATCCCCTACTCTGATCCCGGTCCGTGTCGGATTCACTGCGGACTTGATTGAGAAGTACCCCATGATCGCCGTGATTGCCGACAAGAGCGGCCGGTATCTACCTGATGCTGAAGTTAGCCAGATCGACAACACGCGGCTGGTAGCGTTGCGAGTGGTTGTAAGGACAGCCGCCGAACAGTGGAACGATGCCAGCTCCTACACCGCTGCCGAAGACCAGCATGGGGAGCTGGTGGCCAAGGTCATGGATCTACTCAACCAGGATGACATCCTTGTCCAATTGGCGGCCGTCGGCATTGGCGACCTGACCATCCAGCAGTTTGACCTGATGGATGAATCCTCGCAGGTGAACGAAAACAACCTCGAAACCACTCAGGAAATATTCGTGGTGGCGATACCGCAATGAAAACGGACAGCATAGCTCTAGGAGTGCGCATCGGGCAGATGGTTGACCCCGCCTTCTTCTGTTCATGGACAGAGGCGCTGATTGGAGCTGTGCGACCTTCTGACGTGGTTCTGATGCCGGCGGTTGGACTTCCGCATTCGGGGGCATGCAATGCCCTGGCAGAGCGTTTCCTGCGCACGCGGTGCGATGCCTTGCTGCTGATCGACGATGACATGGTGTTCCGTCCGTCTGATATCGACGCCATCCGGGCCAGCACTGGCGATTACGCTGTATTCTCCGGGCTCTATACGACCCGCCGGGAGCCGATCCGTCCGATCGCGCTGTGGTGGAACGGGGAAGCATGGGCCGGGAAGCCCACCGAGGAACTTCGCGGGATCATCGACTGTGACGTTGTTGGCTTCGGTTTCACGCTTATTTCGAGGGGCCTGATTGAACAGGTGGCAAAACTGCGTGGAGCAGACATGGGGATCTTCACCTGGACAAACCGACAGGGCGAGGATGGGGAGTTCTGCATGTTGGCGGCTCAACTCGGGCACAAGGTCGGAATCAACTGCGGGGTCCGTATCGGGCACCGCGTGACTTACACCTCGCGTTGGAACGCCGAGGATCAGGCTGTGGAGATGGAAATCGAATCGTTTGGAATGCACGAAAGGAAAGGGTAAGACAATGGCCGCAACGCAACTTGGATCGACTCTCATCATCGGTGGGCAGCGCACGCTCACAAATTACATCGTGTCCGAAGACACGATCAACGACGCCAACGTGGTCAGCGAAGACGTGGAAGACGCTGACGGGAAACTGACGACCCGCATCATCTTCCGCAACGAGGCGAAAATCCGCTTGTCGCTGATCTGCAAGAGCGGAGCCACCCCTACCAGCGAATTCCCGGTTGGCGCCATGTGCACCGTGACGGGGCTGACGGGGTACTTCGTGGACTCGGCGCCTGTCGTGAAGACGAAGAGCGCTCAAAAAGTAACCGTGGATATGACACTCCTGGGCGTCTAACGGGACACAACCATGGCCAGCCCGTTCTTCCAGGCGGCATACTGCCAACCTCCTACCGTGCTCGGGCGGAGGTTGCAGCCGTTTTCCCTGTCGCACGTCTATCTACTTCAGGGACTGGAAAACGGGTTTGCCGTTCGCGGTGATGGACGCCGATCAGAGTTGTTTGCTGCTGTGCTGATCTGTTCCCGTGGGCACGCCGAAAACGCTCGGGCCCTGTTTGGTGGCGGGCTTCCATTCTGGCGGCTGTTCTGGTGGTCCTGCCGATGGAGCAGGAAACGGATTAGGCATGAGGCCGACAAGTTCCGGCAGTACCTATCCGACTACTGCGAGACTCCGGAACATTGGAGCGATGGGGAAGACCGGCCGTACCTGGCGCCGTGGCAGTTCCATTTCGTGCACACGTTGTGCTCTGAATACGGATGCACGTTGGATGAGGCATGGGACATGCCAGTATCGCTGGCCCGGTGCTATCAGGACGTGTTCGATGAGTTCCGTGGCGACAAGTCTCTGGTTTCTGAAGACGAGGCTGGGAAGATTCGATTCTTGAACGAGGAGACCGCCCAATGAGCGCAACAGCGAGAATCATGGCGTGGCTGGGGATGGACTCCAAGGACTTCAGCAAGGGAGTCGATCAGGCCGGCGCCAAGGTCAAGGGTTTCGAAGGGGCACTGTCGGGACTGAAGGGCAAGCTTGCGGCGGCGTTTTCGGTGGCAGCGATATACCAGGGCGTTAAGAGCACGGTCAATATGGCCGGCGAAATCATCGACGCGGCGGAGGCGCTCGGGGTCACAACCGATGAATTCCAGGCATTGACGGCTGCGGCCAATGACATGGGTATCAGCTCCGATCAGGTGGCCACCGCCCTGGGTAAGCTGAATGCCGTGCTGGCTGACTTAACAGGGACATCCCCCACCAAGGAACTGAAGGAGCAGATCGAATCCTTGGGCATTTCCTTGTCTGAATTGGACCAGATGAACCCGGCGCAGTTTTTCGAGCGCCTTGCGCAAGCTGGCGATATGGACGTGGCATTCAAGGCGATGGGGCGCTCCGGGCCTCGTTTCGCGGCGTTGATGCGGCAGGTGGCTAGGGATGGGCTGAAAGGCATGATTGAATCGTCAGCCAGCCAGATCGCATCCGGAGCAGAACTGTCGGCTCTGGACGCTCTTGCGGATAAGGGAGCTGGCTTTTTACGCGGATTGAAGGCGAAAGCGGCGGATGTTCTCGGGACTGTTGCCGGCGTAATTCCCGGCACGAAGACATCCGAAAGTCTGATGCTGTCCGATGAAGATCGGATTCAGATGGCGCAATCGCGAGTTGCTACCCGCAGGAAGGCTGACGAGCAGTTGGCCTACCAGATTGCCGAAGAGACTGAGGAAATCCGCAAGCGCAACGCCTATGAATTGCTGAGTGTTGCGGAGAAACGCGCCAGCATTGAAGAGGAAATTGCGGCTATTGACCGGAAGCGTGCTGATGCGGAGAAACTGTTGACGGTGATGTCGGACTCGCAATGGGCGATGCTCGAAAAACAGCGGGCGGAACTGGAAGGCAAGCTTCAAGGGCTGAAGGATGAAGGACGCCCAGGAGAGCCAATGATGTTCGACCAGCTCCGCCGGATCGGGGCCAATGTTTTTGAGGGGCGCATGCAGGATCAGATACCGCGCAAGCAGTTGAGCTTGCAAGAGCGACAACTCGCCAAGCTGGAGATGATTCGCGAAGAGTTGAAGCGCAAACAGGAAGGGAGATTCTAATGGCCGCCACTGTTCTCGGTAATAACCTGACCACGCGGGTGGCCCGCAAGGATAGCCCGCGCAAGAAGATCACATCGCAGGGGATTGAATGGGAGTATCGCTATACGCAGAAGGTTGGCACCGCGGTCAGCGAGACGATCGGGGCGGAGTTCCCTTCATCCTCTGGACTGTATATCCGAGAGATAAGTTTCGAGCCGCAACCGGGCGGCGGGTACGAGACGCTTGTGATTTCGAGCGGACCGAAGGAAGTGAATGTCGGGGGCACCCCGCCGCCTGTCGGGACGATCTGGTTTGAGGCAGATGCGAACCCGATCGAAATCCCTATACAGCAGCATCTGAACTATGAGTCCGAGCATTCATATCGCGACGATTCCGGAACATTCCATGCGTTCCTATCTGCAACCGATCATCCCGGAGTTGAATCGTTCCTCATGCCGCAGCCGACATTCACGCGGTATGAAATCCTGAATGCATTTACCTTCAGCGAGGCCAACATCATCGCGGCTGTAGGCACTCGCAATTCCCCCACTGGCATGACTTCGCCGACTGCCAACAAGTGGCTGAAAACGCGCTTTTCTATTCGGCAATCCGGGAGCGTCTACGAGAAGGCCGAAACATGGCAGTACGCATCAGCGGGATGGGATGACCATATCTACTCATGAGTGAGATGTTCAGAAAGCCAGCGTCCGGGGATTACATCCTGCCGTTCTTTAATCGGCTGATGGATCTCGTGCGCCGCCATCGTGTATTGGCTGGGGATGGTATCCTGGTCAAGCAGACGGACGGCGGGACGGTTGTGTCCGCTCTGCGAACAGATCCGAAGCGGTGGCCATGGCATTCGTACAAGATTGCGGACGGGGCCGGTAGCATAACCGTGCGGGTGAGCAAGGGGAGGTGGACGCGCAACCCTGACCTAGGGAATACCGCGCTTGTACTGGACTGTGGCACCAACGAATACCTGGACGTGACGGTTGGCGACGAC